>JANMTH010000350.1:0-1771 GCA_031390305.1 Thermoflexaceae bacterium | reverse complement strand
TTCGCTCCACCGCCTTGTCGTTGATACGCTCGGCTGACTCGAAGAGGACTCTCCCACTGTCCAGATCTGCCGCCCGGATGAACGAGTACTCGCCTTCACCGAACTCATCACCCCGCGGACGGTACTCGCCGTGATTGCCATCCTCGACGAGCAAGATGCCCTCGCCTTGGAGTTCGCTGACTGAGCGCATTGCCCACCTGACGAAGACGGCATCAGTCATCTTTGCCGCCCTTTGGCCGGGCCTTCCGGGCGGATCTCTTCGGTGATGCCTTCGCGCCGCTCGCCGGCGCCGCGTCGCCCTTAAGCCGCTTGACCTCCTCCACCGCCCGGTCGAAATCGCTGCTTGGCTGCGCGGCCTCCAGCTTCCTGCGCTCGGCGTCGTACTGTTCAAACTGGGCGTGAGCATGTTCCTCGGCCAGCTGATGCGAGACCGCGCCCGCGTGGGTCAGGATGTTGCGCTCGTTGAACTGCAGGAAGGCGTCGAGCCGCTGCACCCATTCGGCCATGTGCATCGGCTTCTTGCGCCGGGCCTGGTCCTCGGCGAAGTCGAGGTACATGGTCACGACGCGGTTGAGTTCGGTGATCTCCGGCTGCAAAAGTTAGTTCTTGGCGACCGTGACATCGGCCTTGCGGATGGGCCCGTGCGGTGCGTTCTTCCACGTCGTCAGGCCCATGTGGGGCTCGGCCGCGTCGGCGCGGCCCTTGATGACCTCGGCGGCGGTACGGCCATGGACGGCGAAGTGCAGCTTGTTCTGCACGGTGGCGAAGAAGGTCTGGCTGAGCGGATGGGCCGGGTCGTAGTCGATGCTGGTGGCGTAGATGTCGGTGATCTTTTGATAGAACATCCGCTCCGAAGCGCGGATGGCGCGGATGCGCTCGAGCAGCTCGTCGAAGTAGTCGGCGCCTAGCGAGCGGCCTTCCTTCAGCCGCTCGTCATCCATCGTGAAGCCTTTGACCAGCAGCTCAGACAGGCGGGCGGTGGCCCACTGGCGGAACGCCGTGCCGCGGGCAGATCGGACGCGGTAGCCGACGGCGAGGATGGCGTCGAGGGCGTAGTAGAGCGTGCGGTACTGCTTGCCGTCGGCGGCAGTTGTCAAGGATTCCTTGACAACTGCATCCGCTTCCAACTCCCGCTCTTGGAAGATGTTGCGCAGATGCAAGCTGACGTTCTGCTTGGTGGTCTGGAAGAGTTCCGCGATGAGGCCCTGCGTCAGCCAGACGCTGCGGCCGTCGAGGCGTACCTGCAGGCGGGTTGCCCCGTCCTGATAGATCAGGATCTGGCCCGCAGGCGGGGTGGACTCGGGAACATTCGGCCTATCCGCCACCGCTCACCCCCTTCAACTTATCCCGTACCACCGCCATCAGTCGTTCTCCCTCCCCAAAGCACGCCTCCAACTCCGCGAGCAGCCGCGGGTACTTCTCGGCGAAGGGCTCACCGTCTTCCTCCTGCTCCTCGGCGCCGACGTAGCGGCCAGGGGTGAGCACGAAGCCGTGCTTGCCAATGCCGGCGATTGTTTCGGCCTCGCAGAAGCCGGCCTGGTCTTCGTAGTACCACCCGCCGTGCTGCGCCTCGTCCCACCACGCAGGCGCCAACTCGCCGCGCCACTGGCGGAAGGCGTAGACGATGCGGCCGAGGTCGGAGTCGGGCTTCGGATCGCCCATGCCGTCCGCCAACATGCTTTCGCCGTCGTTGCCACCGGTCAGCACACGCAACGTGCGGGTCTGCATCGTGCCGAGCTTGCGCGCGTCGATGAACAGCGTCTCGCCTTTG
>JANMTH010000332.1:0-2536 GCA_031390305.1 Thermoflexaceae bacterium | reverse complement strand
TTGATCAGGCCCGGCGCGATGCAGTTCACGCGGATACCATCGACGCCCCATTGCTTGGCGCATACCTGCGTCACCATCATCAACGTCAGCTCGACGGGCGGCTTTCGCGCCTCCGATGTCATCGGCGGCTACTCGATCTCGAAGGCGGCGGTGGTGATGGTGACGCAGGTATGCGCCAAGCAATGGGGCGTCGATGGTATCCGCGTGAACTGCATCGCGCCGGGCCTGATCAAGACGGAATTCTCGCGCGCGCTCTGGGAGAACGAAGGCATCCTGAAAGGCGCGACGACCCAGAGCGCCCTCCGGAGGATTGGGATGCCGGACGAGATGGCGGGAGCAGTCGTCTATTTCGCCAGCCCGGCGGCCTCGTTCACCACCGGCCAGACCCTGATTCTCGATGGCGGGCAGCTCATCTGATGGGAGTCCTCTGGCGGCCGTTCGTGGCGCTCTTCCGGGCCGTGGCTTCGCTGTGCCGAAGGGTGCGAAACGCGGTCCTCGTGGTGACGGCGGCGGTGGCCCTGCTCTTCGTCCTCGATCGGCTGCTCTTGAACGAACCGGAAGGGGATGAACTCGACGACCTGGAGATCTGAACGTGGGCGCCTTCGCAACCTTTGAGGCGCCGCCCTCGTTCCTCATCCCTCACGGCTCATCCCTCGCACTACCGCGCGTGGCGGCGGCGGGCGGCTTCTGTAGCCAGCCGCGCGGCGATGCCGGGCACGCCGCGCAGGCCACGCTCGCGCAAGGCGAGCGTTACGGCCTCGAAGTGCTCGGGCCCGTTGACTTCGAGGAGGAGCTCTACAACGGCCACCCCGATCGGCATGTGGGGCGACTCGCGGTTGTGGTCGACCTCGAGGATGTTGGCGCCCGCCTCGGCGATCGCCCCGACGACCAGCGCGAGTTCGCCCGGCGTGTCCGCCACCTCGACGGAGAGTTCCTGGTAGCGGCCGGCGTCGGCCAGGCCCTGGCGGACGACCGATCCGAGGAGGTTGATATCGATGTTTCCGCCGGAAAGGACGACGACGGTCTTCCCCCTCGGGCGGTAGGCGCCGCTTTGGATCGCCGCCACGCCGAGCGCGCCCGCACCCTCGACGGTCATCTTGGCGCGCTCGACGAGCGTCACGATAGCGCGGGCGATCGCTTCGTCGGGGACAGCTATCACCTGATCGACGTAGCGCGTGATGATCTCGAGCGTGCGCTGGGATGGCCCGGCGACGGCTACTCCATCGGCGATGGTCCGCGCCGGCGGCGCCAGCACTGGCCGGCCAGTGGCGAGCGACTGAACGATGCCGTCCATCGCGGCGGACTGGACCCCGACGACGCGGACAGCGCCCGCCGACTCCTTGACGGCGATGGCGACTCCGGCGAGGAGGCCGCCTCCCCCGGCGGGGACGATGACTTCCCGGACATCGGGGACATCTTCGAGGATTTCGAGGCCAAGGGTGCCCTGGCCCGCGATGATCGCGTCGTCGTCGAAGGGCGGCACGTAGAGCCGGGCCTCGCGGGCGGCGATGGACTGGGCCTCGGCACGGGCGTCTTCGAGGGAGAGCCCCGCCAGGACGACGGTGGCGCCATAGCCGCGCGCCGCGTTGATCTTGGCGAGCGGCGCTATCGCCGGCATCACGACGGTGACGTTGATCCCGCGCCGCGACGCCGCGAGGGCGATGCCCTGGGCATGGTTGCCGGCGCTCGCCGCCACGAGGCCACCGGGGGCGCGGCCGGCCGATAGCAGGCGGACGAAGTTCGTCGCGCCCCGGACCTTAAACGAACCGGTGCGTTGGAGATGTTCACACTTGAGCAGGACCTCGACTCCGGCGATTCGGGAGAGCGTGTCCGAGGGCCAGATGGGCGTCCGCCGGAGGTCCGCGGCGATCGCCTCCCGCGCTTCGCGGATGGCTGCGAGGGTGACGGCGATGGACATGGCTTAGCTTCGCCACACCTTCCTGCGACCCCAGCACCAGGCACAGACGCTGGCGGGACGCTGAATGACGACACGGCCTTCGCGGAACGGGTAGAGCCGCTCCATCACGTGGCGCTCGCAGAACTGGGCGCGACAGAGCGAGCACTGTTCACCGGGATGCGGACCACAGCCTTCTTCAGCGCAGAGATTGGCGGCGTTGCGCTGCCGGACGCGCTCCTGGTAGAGCATGTGGGCCTTCAAGTCGTCCTGCTTGCTGCTGCAGCGCTTCCTGGTGCAGACCGTTTCGTGGCCTTCGATGTGGTACGTGTGTGTCTGGCAGAACGGGTGTCCACAGAAGATACAGGTATCGACCGCTGTCTCCTGACAACGCGAGAAAAGCCTGCCCCCGGCGCGACAAAGGACGACGGCCATGGTTGCCCCCGCGCTATCGTTGCAAGCGCGGAGGGAACGGGAAAGGGCGGCGGCCCGCTCAGCGGCCGGCGGGGAGCCAGAGGCAGCTGCCCGGGCCGTCGCCGGTGGCCACGGTGATCGCGATGCGCCAGTCTTTCAGCTGAAAGACCACGGCCGCGTCCATCGCGTTGGAGGTGACGGCGAGGTACTCGCCGGAAGGGTCGATAC
>JANMTH010000465.1:0-3369 GCA_031390305.1 Thermoflexaceae bacterium | reverse complement strand
GTAGTACTTGCCAGATAAAGCCCACCATGACGGGCGCGGACCTCCGGCCCTGATGACTCCCCTCGCCCGGCGCACCGGGAGAGGGGCCGGGGGTGAGGGGAAGATGTCCGACAACACACGCTAACCTACGCAGGTCGATGGCCAGTTCAGGAATCGCACGCTCCCGAACCCCGCCTATACTCGTCGTATGGGCCGCTACATCCTCGCCATAGATCAGGGGACGACGAGTTCCCGCGCCCTGATCGTCGATCGTTCCGGGGCGGTGGCGGGAGCGGGGCAGCGGCCCTTCACGCAGCACTTCCCCGCGCCGGGAGAGGTGGAGCACGATCCGGAGGAGATCTGGTCGTCCATCCGCGAAGCGATCACGGAGGCGCTCCAGGCGGCGACGCTCGCGCCGGGCGATATCGCCGCCATCGGGATTACGAACCAGCGCGAGACGGTCGTAGCCTGGCACGCGAAGACGGGCGCGCCGGCGGGACGAGCGATCGTCTGGCAGGATAGGAGGACGGCGGCGGCGTGCGAGACGCTGCGCGCCGCCGGCTACGAGGCGCTCATCCACGAAAAGACCGGCCTGACTGTCGACCCCTACTTCTCGGGGACGAAGATGAGTTGGATGCTGGAACACACGCCCGGCCTGCGCCTCGGCGCGGAACGTGGCGAGGCGCTCTTCGGCACCATCGGCTCGTGGCTGATCTGGAAGCTCACGGGCGGGCGGGCGCACCTTACGGACACGACGAATGCCAGCCGCACGCTGCTCCTGAACCTGAAGACGGGCCGTTGGGATCAGCAGCTCTGCGACCTTCTCAACGTTCCCATGGCCTCGCTGCCCGAGGTCCTGCCTTCGGCGGCGAAGTTCGGCGAGACCAGCGAGGCGGTCTTCGGCGCCGAGGTCCCCATCTTCGCCGTCGCGGGTGACCAGCAGGCCGCCCTCTTTGGGCAGGGCTGCGTGAGGCCCGGCCAGGCCAAGAACACCTACGGCACGGGCTGCTTCCTCCTGGCCCACGACGGCGTCTCGGCGCACCTCTCGGGCAACCGGCTGCTGACAACCCACGCCGTCTCCCTCGACGGCGAGCCGAGGTTCGCGATCGAAGGTTCCGTGTTCGTCGCCGGGTCGCTCGTGCAGTGGCTGCGGGACGAACTGGGCATCGTCCAGACCTCGGCGGAGGTGGAAGCGCTCGCTCTCACAGTCCCGGACACGGCCGGGGTGACGATCGTGCCGGCGTTCACGGGGCTCGGCGCTCCGCATTGGGACGCTTCAGCACGGGGCGCCATCCTCGGTCTGACGCGGGGCTCGGGGAGGGGGCACATCGCCCGCGCCGCCCTGGAGGCGATCGCCCTATCCAGCGCGGAGCTGGCGTTGGCGATCGAGGCCGACCTCGGGGCGCCGCTACGCGAACTTCGCGTCGATGGTGGGGCCTCGCGGAACGACCTGTTGATGCAGATGCAGGCCGACTTCTCAGGCCTCAGGGTCATCCGTCCGAAGAACATCGAGACGACGGCGATGGGCGCGGCCTATCTGGCCGGGATCGGCGCTGGGTTCTGGGCGGGCGAGGAGGAGACGGTCAGCCTTCAGGCCGTCGATCGTGTCTTCGAACCGTCGATCGGCGGCGCGGAACGCGAAGAGCGCCTCCAGGCATGGCGGGGGAGCGTGGCCCGCGTGCTCACGGAAGCTCGCCGATGAGCGCCCTCGCGGTTCTCGCGGCGGGGCGGCCGCTGGAGGCCGTGGTCATCGGCGGCGGGATCAACGGCTGTGCCATCGCCCGCGAACTGGCGGGGCGGGGGATGCGGGTCGCGCTCTTCGAAAAGGACGACTTTGGCTTCGGCACCACATGGCGATCGACGAAGCTGATTCACGGCGGGCTGCGCTACCTCGAACACGGCGACGTGCGCCTGGTGTTCGAGTCTCTGCGCGAGCGGGCGTGGCTCCTTCGCACGCGGCCGCACCTCGTCCGGCCGCTCCGCTTCGTGCTACCGCTGCTGCCGTGGACGCGGCGCCCGGCCTGGCAGCTCCGGGCCGGGCTCACCCTCTACGACATTCTCGCGCTCTCCCGCGAGCTCCCCGCCCACCGCCGGCTGAGCGACGACCGTCTTCACGAATTGGCGCCGGCGATCAGTGGCCGGACACGAGGCGGCTTCAGCTTTTTCGACGCCCGCGCGAGCGCTCCCGAACGGCTGGCCCTCGAACTGGCGCTGGAAGCGCGGGCCTTCGGCGCCACCATTCAGAACCACGCGACGGTGGTCGCGCTGGGCACGCGCGGCGGGCGCGTCTCGTCGGTCACGGTGGAGGCCGGCGGCGAGCGGCTAGAGATCGCTACGGCGGCGGTGATCAACGCCGCCGGCCCCTGGGTCGACGCCGTCAACCGGCTTTCGCCCCGCCCCCCGGCCGAAGTTCTCGGTGTTACGCGGGGTTCGCACATCGTCGTCGAGCCGCCTACACCGTTCGGAAGGGACGCCGTCTTCTCGACGGCCCGGAGCGACGGCAGGGTCTTCTTCGCCGTTCCCCAGGGCGGGCTTCTCCAGATTGGGACGACGGACGACCGGTTCGATGGCTCGGCCGACGACGCGCGGCCGGCGCCCGCGGATATCAGCTACCTCCTCGCCGAGGCGAACGACCTGCTCCCTGGCCTGGAACTGACGGAGGGCGACGTGCGGTACACGTATACGGGCCTGCGCCCGCTGGAGAGGGTCAGGGGTGGCCCCGAAGCTGCGATCAGCCGCCGGCACGCCGTCGTTCGCCACGAGAGCCGCGGAGGGCCGCCAGGGCTGTACAGCGTGATCGGGGGAAAGCTGAGCACCTTCCGGCCGCTGGCCCGCGAGGTCGCAGAAGCGCTTGGCGCGAAGGGAGCCGCTGTCTGGCCGATGGCGGGCGGTGAGGCCGGGTGGCGCGCCGCCCTGAGCACGTTCCCATCGGCATCCGAAACGCTCCGGCGGCTGAGGAACTATGGACCGGCCCTCCCGGCGCTCCTGGCCGCGGGCCGGGAACCGCTTGCCGAGGGCGGTGAGGGCCTGGCCGGTGAGGTCGTGCACGCCATGGGGAGCGAGCTCGCCAGCACCCTCTCGGACGTTCTCCTGCGCCGGACGGGGCTGGGCTGGGGCCCGTTGCGCGGCCTCGACGTCCATCGCGCGGTGGCCCGCCTCGCCGCCCCACTGCTCGGCTGGGACGCCCTGGAAGAGCGGCGCCAGCTAACGAACTATGAGGCCGACGTGGTGCGCCACCTGCCGACGCCCGCCGAAGTACGCGCCGCGCACGGCACCGTTCAATAGAGGCCCGGAACGAGCCGCCAACGGACGCGAGCGCGATATTCGGCGTAGTCGGCGGTCTCCGTGAGGACGCGCTCCTCGGCGCGGATGCGCATCAGCTGGCAGGCG
>JANMTH010000320.1:0-8435 GCA_031390305.1 Thermoflexaceae bacterium | reverse complement strand
TATCTCTAGTACACAGGCACAATGATGCCTATGCTCGGAAGGAGGACGGTCGGAATCAGAGACATCCGGCTCGGCCCTGGGGGCTGGCTTGGCGAGTGCCTCGGTAGAAGAACTGGCGCCTGGCTTCGATGAACAAGCGGTAGTCGAAGCCGCGAAACGCGGAGAGCAGGACGCCTTTTCGGGACTGTACGAACACTACTTTCCCCGCGTATATCGTTACGTCGCCGGCAGATTGCCAAGTATCGAAGACGCCGAAGACGTTACGGAGGAGATCTTCCTCCGCATCATCGACAACATCGGTGGCTTCACCTGGCGAGGCCTCCCCTTCGGCGCATGGGTTTTCCGGATCGCACGGAACGAGATCGTCTCCCACGTGCGGCGCCAGAAATCCCGCGGCGCTACCGCCGAGCTGACGGAGAGCATCCCGGATCACGGGCCGGACCACACCCAGCTCGTAGAGACCGCGATGACGATGGAAGTCGTGCGCCAGGCCATGGCGAAGCTTCCACAAGCGCAACGCCAGGTCGTGGAACTCCGCTTCACAGCGGGTCTCTCCGTGGCGGAAACCGCGCAGGCTCTGAAGAAGACCGAGAACAACGTCAAAGTGCTTCAGCATAAGGCGATCGCGAAACTGCAGCTCATGGTGAGGAGAGACTGATGCGCCTCCTCGATCGTGCCCCCGGCTACGATGCTGCCACCTTCGCCGAAGCGCAGGCCCTGGTCGATGACGGCCTCAGCTCGGAACTCGTCCTCGCCATCTACGCGGCCGACGCGACCTGGCTCCGCCCGCTCCTTCTCACTGGCCATGGCCTTGTTCAGGCAGCCTCCCGCCAGGCTCCCCGCTACGCTTTCGAAACGAGCCTCCGGCGCAAGTTCCTCCAGGCCGCCGTCGAACGGACCGCCGGTAACCGCCAGCCCGTTCCCATCGCCAATCGCGCGTCTGGCGGAATGCGAGTGGCGATGGCCTCGTCCGCCGCGGCCATCGGCGCAATCGCCGCTGGCGTCCTCGCGCTCGCCGTTCTCACGTCCGATGCGACCGCTCCCGATATCGAGTCCAGCCTCCGCAACGCCGATCAACAGGTCCAGGAAGTGATCGACCGCTCTTTCAGCGGCGACGTGACCGAGGAAGACCTTCAGCATCTCGAGGAAGACATCGATCGCCTCTCGCGTGCCGCCCTCTCCAACAACCTGGATGAGGACCAGCGGGCGCGTGCTCGTGAAGTCGTGATAGAGGCCGTGAAGACGCTCCAGCAGGTTGGCGAGAAGCGCCCTGAACTCAACCCCGCGGTTGCCGCCGCCTCCGAAAAGGTGAAAGAATCGGCCCAGGCCGCCGGCATCGGTCCGGTCGTTGTCGAACCGCTGGAGGAGCCTTCCCCCACGGCCACCAGCGAGCCCGCTTCGCCAACCGCGACCCCACCGAGTGACGCTACCCCTACCGCGCCACCTACTCCGGCTGGCGATGCGACGGCCACCCCGGCCAGCACCGGAGAGGCGCCCACGCCCGGGACAGCCGAGCCAGAGCCGACTCAGCCGGTGAACAACGCCAGCCCGTCGCCTACCCCTTCGGTCACCGAGGCGGCTACGCCGAGCATCACACCCGCCCCGTAACACGCCGGTTCATCTGGCGGCGCCTAAGGGCCGCCGTCCTCCTCGCCGTGCGCCGGCGACGAGTACGCGCGCTCCCGCCGTTCGAACGAATCCTGGACCATGGCGAGGAGCTCTTCGCCGAACAGCTCCCGGGCGAGCGCCCATTCGTCGTCGTCCCGCGGGAGCAGACCGTGCATCAGCAGCGCCCGGACCGCGACTTCGCGGTCGATGGAGTGCGGGTCGGCCGGAGCGGGGCCGAGCGCGCTGAGGACGCGGATCAGCGTGGCGGCGACGGACGCTTCGGCTGTCGTCAGCTCTCCCCTCACCAGCGAATCGAAAACCCACCAGGCCGCCGCATGGAGGTCGCGCTGTTCCAGCCAGGCGGGCGCAGGGCGGGTCCGCGCCGTTGGCTCGCGGGAAACGGGATCCGGCCGTGTCCCGCGATGGTCCGCCACGGGGCATTTCGCCACCGGCCACGGACAGGGCTGGCCCGAACGCATCGGCGCGCGACAGAGATTGCGTTCCATGGCCACGAGCGTGGCCTGGATAGTGGCGCTCCCGGAAGCGGCGGATGTCATCCGGCCGCCCTCTCCGGCTCAGTTCATGGACAGCAGTCCTGGCTCGGCCATATGGATCCAGTAAACCTTCAGCCGCCCCAGCCCACCGAAATCCTGGAGGTAGCGTGGCTGCCCGGGAAGGTAGGAAAGCCAGAGGGAGGATGGATTGTCGTACTGCAACACCTGCGTGTACTTCCCCACGATAGACGCCAGCGCGTCACTCACCTCACGGGTGTTTCCGGTGTAGACGACGTTGTTCCAGCCCTTTTCGAGGATGATGGCGCGGCCCAATGGTGGGTTGGGGTTCGCCGTCGCTATGGTTGCTGTCGAGGCATCCACCCACATCGCCGTATAGCGCGTAGCGGTCGTGAACTCCGTGGCGAAGGCCGGCGCATCGCGCAGGAACCGGCGATAGACGCCCGCGTTCCCGTTCGCATCCGTTGCCGCGCTGTCCCAGTAGAGGAGGGCGGACCACCCTCCGGTAAGCCCGGGGACCGCCGCCGGGAGCGGACCATCTGGCTCCAGGTTGGCGAAGTTGCTCCAGCCCGCGCCCATCGCCTGCAGCACGATAGGCCCCGGCGCCGGCGAGACACTCGAAATATCGTGGTCGATGACGGCGAGTTCCTGATTGCGCGCTGGCCAGGTGAGCGCGGGGACGGCGGGCTGCCCGGCGACAGTCATCTGGACCAGGCGCCCGCTGTCGCCACAGCCCGCCTGTTCGGCGTCGCTCCGTACGGTGATCTGGTAGTTGGCGACGGGGCCGAAGGTGGTGACCTTTGCGACGCCGCAATCCGCTCCGCTCACGAAGGCTCGCACCTCCGTACCAGCCGCGACATCTTTCCAATCCTTCAGCGCGTCGCCGCTGATCGTCATCGGCACCCGGGCGAGGGCCGCGCCGACATTGATGACGCCCGACCCCGCCCAGTTCTGGCCGTGCGTCGCCGCCGCCGGCGTCGTCGCCGTGGTCCTCGCGATCTGGATGACGTCGTCGATTGGAAGACGGGGGTTCCGCGACCAGAGCAGCGCGAACAGCCCCGCGACCAGGGGCGTCGAGAAACTCGTCCCATCGACGGCGCCATACGGGTTGGCCGGGTTGAGCACCGTCCGTGTGGTGCCCGCGATCTTTCGCCCGGGCGCCGCGAAATCGACGGCCGGGCCGTAGTTGCTGAACTTCGCCCACGAACCATCCACCTCCGACGCGCCAACCGCGACGAGGTTGCTGTATTGGCTGTACGCCGCCGGGTAGCCCGGCGCGACGTTCACCGTGTCGTTTTCGGGGTGGTTGCCAACCGCCGCGACCACGAGAACGCCGGCGTCCTCGGCTGCCTGCATCGCGGCGCGGAGTACCGGTTGGTCGCCCAGCGGGTCGCCGGCATCGGTCGCGACACTGAGGCTGATGACGCGGGCGCCGTTCAGCCTGGCGTAATCGATCCCACGCGCGATGTCGGAGATACGGCCGCGCGGAGGGGCGCCGAAGATACCGCAATCGAGCACCTTGATGGCCATCAGTTTCACATCCCAGGCCATACCCGCGATGCCCTTCCCGTTGTTTCCAGCGGCGCCGATCATGCCGGCCGCCATCGTCCCGTGCGAGTGCGCGGACGCCCCGGGGGCGCCATGGTCGTCCTGGACGGCGCCCGTGCGCTCGCTCGAGGTGTAGCCACAGCCCGCCTCCCGTTCGCGCTCGAAGAGGAGAAAGCGGCAGCCGTTGCGGTCATCCACGCAGCCGTTCCCGTCGTTGTCGATGCCGTCGCCGGCGGTCTCGCCGTTGTTCTGCCAGAACCGGCCCTGAAGGTCCTCGTGCGCGAAATCGATGCCCGTATCGAGGATTGCGACGGTGACTTTCGGCCCGCCCGTAGCGATGTCCCAGCCCGCGGGCGTATTGATCGCCGAAAGGTACGCGGATTGTCCGGAGAGGTAACGCGGGTCGTTGGGGATCGCCGCCGCATGAACGTACCCATCGGCGTCAGCGGAAAGGACATCCGGATCCGCCCGGAGTGTGCGCAGGAAGTCGGCTGGCGAGGAGCCCGCGGGAACCGGGACGGAGCGGAACCCGAGCTCATCGAGCGACACCGTGAGCCCATCCGCCCGCTGGGCGGCCACCTGCTTGCTGGCGTAGCGCACGTTCACGTACGCCTCGGCCGATGCCTGGGCGGCCACCGGTTGGGGTGAACCGGGCAGCTTCGGGGCGGCGCAAAGCGCCACCAGAGCGGCGAGAATGGCCAGCGCCAAACGGGGAAGAGTCCGCCCGCTCATCGGCTCTGTCACCTCCCCTGCGGCGTTTGCGAAGGCAGGTTGGGGAGCGAAGGGTTCGGCGAGCCCGGCGTCGGCGTCGGCGAGGGCCGTTCGCCAAGCGCTTTCTCGTCGATCGATACGGCGATTTCGCGGGCGAAGTCGATGTTCATCCTGGGCTGGGCGCCGTACGTTTGGACAAGCGTCACGAGGTTCCCCCGGCGGAAGATGAAGCGATGGTAGACGCCGGCGAGGTCACTCGTACCGACGGTGCCTTGGACAGCCTCCCACGCGCTCGATTCGTTGCCAAGCCCCTTCGTCACCTTCCGTTCTGAACCCTTCTGCTTGAGATGCTGCTCCTGCAGGTGCAGGTACGCCTCGTGAGCGCCCGTAAGCGAATCGAAGAGAACCGATTCGACCTTGAAGAAGTATTTCCCGAGGACCACGTCGGCGAGCTGGCCAGTCGGTTGGAAGCTGGCCTGGAAGCCCGTCTCGTAGCCCCAGGCGATCGCCTGCTCCTCGCCCTTCTCGGCGTTCGTGAAGTGGCCGTTGGAGGCCCAGCCCAGAGCCGAGAGGGGGTACGTATCCGGACCGAACTGTTCGTAGTCCCTGCTCGCCTCGGCCGATTGGGGCACGTACCGCGAGGCAGGCCCGGCGATCTTCGGTTCCGCGCCACCTTCAGTTCCGGTAGTAGAGGTGGAATCCCCGGACGCAAGCGTCGCGCTGCCATCGTCGTCGCCACCGAGCGTGAGGATGAGCGTCACCACCAGCGCAACCACGCCGAGCGCGAGGACGCCAGCGCTCACCGCGAGCATCGTCCATTTTCGGCGGCCATCCGGCGCCCCTCGCCGCGGCCGGAACTGTGGCGCCTGGCGGCTCATCGTCCACCCGGTGTCGCGGTCGATGTGCGCGGAGGGAGGCTGATCGGGGTCGGCTCGACGGGGAGCCGCTCGCCGAGCGCTTTGGCGTCGATGATCGCGGCGATGCCGCTGACGGAATCGACGCGCATGAACGGATCGGCGCCATCCGTGCGCACGACGACGAAGAGGTTGCCGCGGCGGAAGAGCACCTGATGGATCGCGGTATCGACCTTCGAACCGGCGATCTTCCCGCCGATCGTCTTCGTCGCGGCCGATTCATTGCCGACGGGCAGCGCGCTTATCTCCTGGGACACCTTGTTCGCCCTCACCCTGCCCGTCATGTGGTCGTACATCTGTTCCGCGCCGGCGATGTCGCGGAAGAGGTGAACTTCCATCCAGATATAGTAGGCGCCGTTCAGGACGGCGGCGTCGCGCCCTTCGGGTATGAGCTGCGTTTCGTACCCCCCGAGATAGCCCCAGTCGTTCAGCTGCTTCTCGCCGTCGGCGGCGGAATTGAACGCCTTCGTCCCACCATAATCCTTCGCGTTCAGCGTGATCGTGTAGGGGATGTTCGTGAGGTAGGCGCCGACCGGGAGGTCCTGGAGGAGGACGATGAATCGGTTGACGGGCGCCGTCAGGACAGGTTGAGCCGTGTTGGCGGCCACCGTCACCGAACTCGCCGTGGTGCCGCTTGCGCCGGCCGCTCGCGGCGTCCCGTCCGGCGCGCTCTCGCCCTCCCCACCGCATGCCGCGGCCAGGAGCAGGGGGAGGGCACAGGCGGCGAGGGCCAACGGGAGCCGGTGGCGCATGACAGCTCCGGTAGTCAGTTTCATCCGAGTGTACGCATGCCGCTGGTATGGCGGAAGAAAAGAGGAAACGCTTCTTTCGCCTGGAGGGATGGCCCACGCCAGACCGGCGTAGAATCGGCGCGATGACGCTCCAGAACCGCGTGACACCCTACGCTGCGATCGTGCGTCATCCGGCGCGGGGCGCCCTCACCGGCAACCGCGGCGTCATCCACAACGAGCGCCAGGAGATCGTCCGGCCGTGGGCGAACCGGCGCTGGATCTGTTGCCGCCTCGAGTTCAAGGGCCTGAGGCGGAGCGTGATGTCGCCCGGCCGCTGGACAGAGCTCTTCTTCCTCGATGAGGCGACCGCCTTCGCCGCTGGCCATCGCCCCTGCGCCTATTGCCGCCGTGCGGACTTCGACCGCTTCAAGCAGGCCTGGCTGGCCGGCAATCCGGGCGCCGGGCTCACACCGGCGGACTCCATCGAGGCCATCGACCGCCTCCTCCACGAAGAACGCACGCATCCCACCGGCGAGGGCGGCATCGAGTTCCGGGCGCCGTTCGTGGCCCTCCCGCCGGGAACCTTCGTCGAGCTGTCGGACAGGCCCGGCCAGCCGCTCCTCGTCTGGCGAGGGATGCTCCACCAGTGGTCCGCCTGGGGGTATGCCCGGCCTGAGCCGCAAGGCGCCGGTCTGACGGCGAGGCTGCTCACGCCGCCCTCAACCGTGAACGCCTTCCGCGCCGGGTACGTGCCCGCTGTGCACGCATCCGCCGGTCCGTGAGCGAGGGCATCGCTACTTCTGTGCCCGGGCTGGTCCGCGAACCCTCCAGAAGGCGAAGGCTCCGCTCGCGGCCGCGCCCAGGGCCAGCCCGATGCGGACACGTACGTCTCGGCGCCGGATGCTGTTCAACGTTGATATTGTTGACTGAGTTGATAAACTTTGCGGCCGAACCTACGCTTTCGCGCACTACAACCCAAGGAGCAGTCCCCCATGTCCACAATCGCCGAACGCGGCTACGTCCGCCCCGAAGTCCTGGTCAGCACCGGCTGGGTCGCCGACCACAAGAACGACGCCAACGTCCGGATCGTCGAATCGAACGAGGACCCCCTCCTCTACCCTTCGGGACACATCCCGGGCGCCATCCAGATCGACTGGGCGCTCGACCTGAACGACCAGACGGTTCGCGACTACCTCCAGAAGGAAGCGTTCGAACAGCTCATGTCGCGTGCCGGGATCAGCCGTGAGACGACCGTCGTGTTCTACGGCGACAAGAACAACTGGTGGGCCTGCTACGCCTTCTGGATCTTCCAGCTCTTCGGCCACACGAACGCCAAAGTGATGGACGGCGGCCGCCTGAAGTGGGAGAAGGAGGGCCGGGAGACGACGCGAGAGGTGCCCGCCTACGCCGCTACCAGCTACAGCGCCCCGGAGCGCGACGACACGACGCTGCGGGCGTTCCGCGAGCAGGTTCTCCAGCACCAGAAGGCCGGCCTGCCGATGGTGGATGTGCGGAGCCCCGCGGAGTACAGCGGCGAAAAGACGCACATGCCCGAATACCCCCAGGAGGGCGTGCTCCGTGGCGGCCACATCCCCGGCGCAAAGAGCGTGCCCTGGGCTCGCGCCGCCAACCCGGAAGACGGCACCTTCAAGAGCGCTACCGACCTGAAGGCGATCTACGAGGCCGAACAGGGGCTCAAGGCGAGTGACAACATCGTCGCCTACTGCCGCATCGGCGAGCGTTCGAGTCACACCTGGTTCGTGCTCACCTACCTCCTCGGCTACCCCAACGTCCGCAACTACGACGGTTCGTGGACGGAGTGGGGGAACAGCGTCGGGCTTCCGATCGAGAAGTAGGCGGCCGCCCTTCTGGCGATTCAGCGTCTACGGCTGAAGCCGGACGAGCGCGGCGTCATTCACAGCCGCGTCTTCCCCGGCCTGCGGCTGGCCCTCCAGGCGTTGCTCGATGGGGAGATGGAGACGGTGCTCAGGGAGCAGATGGGGCCGGCGAGGTAGGCGGGCCGGTGCCTCAGTCTGGAAGCGCGAACAGCGTCCGCAGCCGGTCCGCAATCTCGGGCACGTCGCGCAGCGCGCCGGAAGCGACGGCGATCACGAGGTCGTAGAGGGCAACATCGTTGGAAGTCTCCGGGACGATTCCGTTCAATTCGAGCAGGAGCATGGCACCGCCGAGTCCCGACACAGCGCACTCACCGCGCCGCCGACCGCGACGAATCCCATCTGGCCGAGCGAGATCTGCCCCGCCCAGCCGGTGAGCACGACCACCGACATGCCGATGATCGCGAATGCGACGAGCGCCGTGGCCTTCAGCACGTAGTCGACGCGGAGCACGACCGGCACGAGGACGATCGCCATCCCGCTGGCGGCGAGCAGCGTCCACCGGACGGTGCTCAC
>JANMTH010000306.1:0-5416 GCA_031390305.1 Thermoflexaceae bacterium | reverse complement strand
CGTGTCGCGGCCCATCAGATAGACATGGGCGTCGGCGTAGACGTTCACCCAGAGGTCGCCCTGGGCTGTCGTCGCGTGTGCCCGTCGGGCGAGGGTGAGGCCGAGTTGCGCGACCAGATTCGCGGGCAGGCAGAGCGTCGTGGCGCCCGTATCCACCAGCACCGCTTCGAGGTCGAGCGACCTCACGCCTTCGGCCGCTCCGAGGCCGCGTAGGGCGACGATCTCATCGCCGCGGTTGGCGATCCGCAGGCCGGTATGAATCTGTCCCACACAGCCCTCCGCGTTCTTGAACCACTTGCGTGGCGCTCGAGGGCCATAGGCGAGTTCAACCATCACGCACCTCTGTCGCCAGTTTACGCTAACGGGCGGCCCTCCGCCGGCGAGTCAGCCTTGCGACACCTTCCCTCGCTCTCATTCCTCCCGCGCCTCCGCGTCCCACCGCCGGCCAGTTCCCACGGCTCTTCGAGACATAGCGCAGCCTCCGCGTGCAGGCTTCTACCGCTCACCCACCCTAACAATTCTTCGTGTCACAATAGACGGTACGTCCGCTGGCTCCCACCTCGGGACTCGGCACTCCGGACTCGGGACTCCAGACCATGGCCATCCAGGTCACGCTCATCTCACACTCCGAGCAGCCGATGCGCTCGCTCTACATGGCCTACCGCACGTGCTACAGCCAGCTCACGCCCCAACAGGTCTTCGATCGCATCGAGGACGAGCGCATCGGCGAAGACACGATGAAGCAGTTCATCGAAGAGCGCCTGAAGACCGGCCACGCCTCCCCGCTTGAGCAGGTCTGGTTCGAATTCGGCATCTCTGGCGTCTCACGTGCCTTCAGCCACCAGTTCGTGCGTCATCGCGTCGGCATCTCCTTCGAACAGCAGAGCCAGCGCTACGTCACCTACAAACAGGCCGAGTTCCCCTACACCGTCCCCGAGACGGTGAAGAAGGCCGGCCTCGACGGCAAGATGGAGGAGCTCTTCGGCCGTGTCGGCGAGCTCTACGAAGAGATGGTGGCCGCCGGCATCCCCGCCGAAGACGCCCGCTTCCTCCTCCCGAACGCCACCAATACGAACTTCAAGATCACCGTCAACTTCGCCAGCCTGCTGCATATCTGCGACCTCCGCCTCTGCACGCGCGCCCAATGGGAGTTCCGCAAGGTCGCCGCCCTCCTCCGCTCCGAAGTGATCAAGGCCGTCCCCGAACTCGGCCGCTACCTCCAGCCGAAGTGCGGCGAACTGCGCATGGGCTATTGCGACGAAAGCGAAAAGGACTGGGAGGCGTGTCCCCTCGGCCGCGTCCGCCCCCACAAGGACGCCCTCTTCCGGCTCTACAAGGCCCACCGCAAGGGCGAGCTCGCCCCACTCCGCGACGAAGACTGGGACACTATCGAAGAGCGCAACCCGGACGACGGCGAGTAGCGCCAGGCCGCTGTCCCCTCATGCCTCATCCCTTGCGCCTCTCCCGCTACACTCCTCCCATGACCATCGTCTCCACCTCGTTCGGACAGCTCTGCGGCGCGCCCGACGGCGCAACCCTCTCGTTCAAGGGCATCCCCTTTGCCCGGCCACCGCTCGGTGATCTCCGCTTCCGCCCGCCCCAGCCGCCCGAGGCATGGGGCGGCGTCCGAGACGCCACCAGCTACTGGGCGTCCGCCCTCCAGGCCGAATCGCCCGTCAGCAAGGCCCTCGCCATGGAGGTGGGCGTGGTCGATGAAGACTGCCTCTACCTCAACGTCTGGACCCCCTCGCTCGAAGGCAAGCGCCCGGTGATGGTCTGGATCCACGGCGGCGCCTTCGTCATCGGCTCCGGTTCGCAGGACCTCTACAACGGCAGCGGCCTCTCCGCGCGCGGCGATGTCGTCGTCGTCACCCTCAACTACCGGCTGGGAGCCTTCGGTTTCCTCCGCATCCCCTCCATCGGCGCGACCGGCAACGAAGCGATCATGGACCAGGAGGCCGCCCTCTGTTGGGTCCGCGACGAGATCGCGGCCTTCGGCGGAGACCCCGCGAACGTCACCGTCTTCGGCGAATCCGCGGGCTCGATCAGCATTACCGCCCTCCTCGGCGCGCCCAGCGCGCGAAACCTCTTTCAGCGCGCCATCCTCCAGAGCGGCTCGGCCAACCTCCTCTCATCGCCCGAAGCCGCCGAGACGATCGGCGTCCAGATTCTCGAACAGCTTGGGCTCGCGCCAGGCGAAGCGGCGAAGCTCCGCGACATCTCCGCCGCCGACCTCCAGGCCGCTCAGAACGCGGCCACCCCGCGCACCGCTGGCGTCTCCTACGCACCCGTGGTCGATGGCTCGTACATCCCCCGCTCCACCTTCGAAGCGGCGGCCGCTGGCGAACTCGCACACCTCGCGATCATGGCCGGTACCACACGGGACGAACTGAAGCTCTTTGCCTTCATGGACCCCGGTGTCTTCCAGCTCGACGAGCCTGGCCTCGTCGCCCGCGCCGATGGCTTCACGGCCGGAAACGGTGAGCGTGCCATCGAGACTTACCGCGCCGGCCGGACAGCGCGCGGCGAAGCGACCACGCCCTTCGAGACCTACGAGGCGATCGCCTCCGACGCCGCGATGCGGATCCCGACCCTCCGCCTCCTCGAAGCGCAAGGCGGCCACAATCCGGCCGTCTACAGCTTCCTCTTCACCCATCCCTCCCCGTCCCTCGGCGGGATGCTGGGCGCCTGCCACGCCACCGACCTCCCCTTCGTCTTCGGCACCTACGAGATCGAGGCGATGAAGACGTTCGTCGGCGAAGGCCCCGAGGTCGCCGCGCTCTCCGAACGGGTCCAGGACGCGTGGCTCGCCTTCGCCCACAGCGGCGACCCCTCGCACGAAGGCTGGGCCTGGCCCCGTTACGAACCGTCCCGCCGCGCCACCGCACTCTTCGGCCCCGGCGGCCCACTGGCCGAGGCACCCTTCGAGGCCGAGCGCGCCTTCTGGGAGACCATCTGAGGCCGAACTGACGGATCTCCCGTGCCCGCTTGCTTCACTCGAAGCTGAGCGAGAGCCTCCCGCGAGGCTCCGCTACACTGTCGCCATGGTCTCCCCGAAATCGCCCCTCCGCGAACGATTCGAAGCCGAACGCCGGCGGTCGGCCTTCCTGTCGTTCCTCCTCGGCGCCGGCACCGGAATCATCGTCACCGATACGTGGCTCTCCCACTGGTTCGGTGCGGTCGGAGGCATCGTTGGCGGTGGCGCCGCATACGGCCT
The DNA here is from genome assembly GCA_031390305.1 of Thermoflexaceae bacterium. Taxonomy (GTDB): domain Bacteria; phylum Chloroflexota; class Dehalococcoidia; order Tepidiformales; family Tepidiformaceae; genus JANMTH01. Next base: position 2,199 of record JANMTH010000306.1, on the reverse strand, counting down.
CGTCTACGCCTACGAAACCCTCATGTGGAGCCGGAACCATGGCCGATAGCACAACGGGACTCTCCCACCTCGACGCCCGTGGCGCCGCCCGCATGGTCGATGTCTCCGAGAAGGCCGAGACCGTTCGCGAGGCCGTCGCCGAAGCCTCCGTCGTCATGCTGCCTTCGACCCTCGCCCTCATCCAGGAGGGCGGCCTGCCCAAGGGCGATGTCCTCGCGGTCGCCCGGGTTGCCGGGGTCATGGCCGCCAAGCAGACGAGCACCCTCATCCCGATGTGCCACCCGCTCGCCATTACCGGCGTCACTATCGACCTCGACCCGGAGGGCCGCGATCGCCTTCACATCACCGCCCGCGTGAAGACCACCGGCAAGACGGGTGTCGAAATGGAAGCGCTCACGGCCGCAACTGTCGCTGCCCTCACCGTCTACGACATGTGTAAGGCGGTCGACAAGGGGATGCGTATCGAAGGCGTCCGGCTCCTCGAAAAGCGCGGCGGCAAGTCCGGTCAGTGGCTCGCGGAGCCGCTGCGCTAACTGAAGGGCGAACGGCGCTGGCTATCGCGAAACGTCGCAGGTGTTCGTCGCTTGCCGTACGCTATGCCCCATGGTTGTACGCATCGGGAAGCGCATCGAGGTCCGGCTCGACGACGCCCATCGCGAAGCGCTCGCCCACGTCCTCGAGGCGCGCGGCCTGACCGTGAGCGAATGGTTTCGCACGGCGATAGCGACGGAGGAGGACAGGCTGCGGGTCGAAGCCTTCGACGCATTGCTTCAGTCGTTCCGAGACGATCCGCTCGACTTGCCGACTGGTGACGAGCTTCAGCTGGAGCTGAACCATGTTCATTGCGCCGGTATCGAATTCTGCGACGCACCCCAGCTTCACGGTCAGCCGTGATCGTCTCCTTTCTGGACGCCAATATCCCGCTCCTCGCGACGGGGCCTGTCATTCCGCCGAAGGACGAGTGTCTGCGGTTGTTGGAGCTGGCGCAGGCTTGCCCGGGTGCGTGTGTGACCAGCGCTGAGGTTTTGCAGAGGTTTTTCACGTAATGCACCGTCGCGTCCTTCCTGAGCGCCTTCAGCGGACGTTGGAACTTGTAACGGGAGCGGTGCATGGAAACGTCGTTTCTCTACTATCGGGCGATGTCATGCGAGCCGCACGTCTCGGTATTCCCCACCTCCAGGCCCGCGACCTCGTCCACCTCGCCACGATGGAACGGCTCGGCATCTCCGCCATCATCTCCACCGATATGGGCTTCGATCGGGTTCCCGGGATCCGCCGTCTCGACCCCCGCCTCCTCGGTGCGTGGCGCGATGAGGTGTTCGCTGTTCGCTAACCCGGACTCACCCCGTAGCCGCGCCCGACGGTGGGCGTCCCGAGTCTCGGACACGGCTACCCCGCCAGGAACGCTCGCAGCGGCACATTCCCGGCCAACAGGGCCCGGCCCCGCTCCGCCGCCTGGCTGATCGTGCTTCGGTGGCGTTTGCCGAGGACCGCCGCCACCTGTGCGTTGCTCCGTCCACGCTCTTTGAGCGCGGCAAACGCCGCCGCTCGGGCGTCACGGACGCCGGCGGTGCGGCCACGCCCGGTGATCTCCTCGTAGGTCGCCTGAAAGTGGGCGCCGATCGCCTCCACCACTTCGCGGTCGCTCATCGCCGGCGGCGCGGCCGCGGTCAGTGCAACCCGGCAGAGCTCCGTATCCAGCCGCGAAAGCTCCAGCGCGCCCGCTCGCTTGAGCATCGTCGCGCTGTTCACCGCCCCTTGCAGCGTTCGTACGGAGGCGCCTTCCAGCCCCGCGATCCGGTCGAGTGCCCATTCCGGCAGCTCCACACTCCGCTCGATCGCGGTCCGGCTGGCGAACTCGCGGCGCTCACACCACTCGAACCGCTCGACGCGGGTCACGAATCCCTGCGAGAGCCGCGAGGCCAGCCGGTCGAGCAGGTTCAGCTCCAGCGGGTTCTGTTCGCTGGCCACGGCAACGATGCCGCCGCCGTTACAGATCGCTTCGATCGTGTGGACCAGCTCGCCCTGCATCGCCTCTCGGCCGGCGAGATACTGGAGGTCGTCCAGCACGAAGAGGCCGACATTCCTCATCTCCGCCTGGAACGCCGGGATTGCGTGGTCTCGATAGGCCGCCATGTAGCGGTTCGTGTACTCCTCCGCGTTCAGGCAGGCCACCGCGCGCGTCGCCGAAAGCACGCC
>JANMTH010000263.1:0-2230 GCA_031390305.1 Thermoflexaceae bacterium | reverse complement strand
CGGATGGAGAGGCCGGCAACGGTGAAGTCCCCGCTCAGGAGGCGCATCGGGAAGCCGCCCAAGGACGGATCGACCTTGCCGCCGTTGAGCACGCCACTGAGGGACGCGGGGCAGCCGCCGCCGTAAGAGAGCGAAGAATCCGGGGCGTAGCCATGCCCGCCGCTGCTGGCGAGGTCCTTGCCGCCGCCGGTCGCGGGAACGGCTTGCCCGTTGACCAGCCGCGCGGGCTCCGGCGCGCCGAGTCCGTCACGGGCGATGTTTGCGACCGGAAACGCAGTCTGGGCGGGGGCGCTCGAGTCGTCGGAGACGAGGGCGGCGGCCGCGCCGGCGCCTCCAAGGACGATCGCGGCGGCGGCGGCGATCGTCGCTCGACGCCAGTTAGAGAAGGTTGTTCTGGCCATGCCTGGTCACCTCATTCGTCCCCGCGCGGGGGGTCCTGTTCCCTTCAACGTATCTTCGCGCCTCCAGGTTCCCATGGGTAAAGGGGAACTTCACCATCACATCCGGAAGAGGCCCCACTTCGCCTCGGGGATCGGCGCGTTCATCGCCGCGGAAAGGCCGATCGCGAGCACGCGGCGCGTGTCAAGCGGGTCGATGACGCCATCGTCCCAAAGGCGAGCGGTGCTGTAGTAGGGCGAGCCTTCGCGATCGTAGCGCTCGACGGTTGGCGCCTTGAAGGCGGCCTGCTCGTCGCCGGTCATCGTCTCGCCGCGTTCGAGGCGGACCTGGAGGAGGACGTTGGCGGCCTGTTCGCCGCCCATCACGCTGATCCGGGCGTTCGGCCACATCCAGAGCTGGCGGGGGCCGTAGGCGCGTCCGCACATCGCGTAGTTGCCCGCGCCAAAGCTGCCGCCAATGATCACCGTGAATTTAGGGACGTTCGCGGTGGCGACGGCGGTGACCATTTTCGCGCCATCGCGGGCGATGCCGGCGTTTTCGTACTGGCGCCCGACCATGAAGCCGGTGATGTTCTGGAGAAAGAGAAGCGGCACCTTGCGCTGGCCGCAGAGTTCGATGAAGTGGGCGCCCTTGAGCGCGCTTTCGCTGAAGAGAATGCCATTGTTCGCCACGATGCCCACGGGATAGCCCATGATCCGGGCGAAGCCACAGACGAGCGTCGTGCCATAGCGCGCCTTGAATTCGTGGAAGCGTGAGCCATCGACGAGGCGGGCGATGACCTCACGGACGTCGTAGGAACTGCGTGAATCCGGTGGAATGATGCCGTACAGCTCCTCCGGGTCGTGCACCGGCTCCTCCGGCTCCGTCAGCTCCCAGGGGAGGGCCTTCCGGCGGGGCACGCTCTCCATGATGCTGCGAACGATGCGGAGGGCGTCGCCGTCGTCTTCCGCCAGGTGGTCGGCGACGCCGGAGACGCGCGTGTGAACGTCCGCGCCCCCAAGCTCTTCGGCGGTCGAGACCTCGCCGGTGGCCGCCTTCACGAGGGGCGGGCCGCCGAGGAAGATCGTGCCCGTGCCGCGAACGATCACTGTTTCGTCGCTCATCGCGGGCACGTATGCGCCCCCGGCCGTGCAGGAGCCCATGACAGCCGCGACCTGGTAGACGCCCTGTGCGCTCATGTTCGCCTGGTTGTAGAAGATCCGGCCGAAGTGGGTGCGGTCCGGGAAGACATCGTGCTGGAGGGGGAGGAAGGCGCCGCCGGAATCGACCAGGTAGATGCAGGGAAGGTGGTTCTCCTGGGCGATCTCCTGGGCGCGGAGGTGCTTCTTCACGGTGACCGGGTAGTAGGTCCCGCCCTTCACGGTGGCGTCGTTGGCGATGATCACGCACTCGTGGCCGGAGACGGTACCGATGCCAGTGACCACGCCGGCGCTCGGCACGTCGTCGTCGTAGACGCCCTCGCCGGCGAGCGGCGAGAACTCGAGGAAGGACGTGACGGGATCGATCAGGCGCTGAATACGTTCCCGCGCGAGGAGCTTGCCGCGCTCGCGATGGCGGGCCACGTTCGCCGCGCCGCCGCCGAGAGCGGCGCGGTCCAGGCGGTCACGGAGGTCGCGGGCGAGGGCCTCGTTGGCGGCGCGGTTGGCCTTGAACTGAGGGTCACGAAGGTCGATGCGGGTCGGGAGTTCGGGGGTGTCGTGCCACTGCATGGGGGAATAGTAGCGAGTCGCGGGGGGACGGGGCGGGCGATGGCGGGCCGCGATACGTATACTGCGCGGCGTGCCGGATTTCAGCGAGTTGATCGAACGCGGGCGCGAGGAGCGCAATCTCG
>JANMTH010000195.1:0-1500 GCA_031390305.1 Thermoflexaceae bacterium | reverse complement strand
CGAGTTGCAACGCAAAGGCGCGAAGGAGGCGAAGGGAGCGAGAGGTGAGCGGGAAAAAGGTGCGGAGGGAGTGCGGTGAGCGCACGGGGCGGTGCGGTGGGGGATGGGCGCGGGGCGCGGCGACCGAGCGTTACGACGGGGCGGGGCGGGATACCGGTGTCAGGGGTTCGGAGGGGCTTTTTCGGTGCGAGGGCGTGCATGCGCGACCGACGATGGGACCGGGCGGCGAGAGGTGGGAGGGCGCGATGGCGCGCGCGAGCCCGCGTGGTTCAAGCGAGCGACGGGGCTTGCAGCACGATAGAATGTCCGTGGAGCGACCTTAATGCCCCTGGATCTGTTGACCGCGCCCATCGTTTCTCTGGCTGGCAAGGCAATTGGCCGCGGGATTGGAGCGGGTTTGGCCGACAAGCGCCTGCGCGGCCAGATCGAGATGGCGTGCGAGGTGGCTGCCGCCACGACGGTGCAGGCGGCCATGGAGGACATTGAGGGCAAAGACATCGTTCCCGGCCTGATCGCGCTGCTAACAGGCGCTGATTCGGACGAGGTCGCCGGGCGGCTGCTGGCGGGCGAGTGGCCCGGCGAACTGGGGACTCGCGTCGAAAGCCTGCTCTTGCGGAAATGGTTCATGCGCTTCCTTGACGACTGCCGGTGGGCGGCGCTATCCGTTGCCAACCTCACGCAGGCGGAGCGACTTCAGATCGCCTATCTCGACGGCGCCCTCGCCCAACTGGGGTTCGAATGGTCGAAGGCCATCGCGATAGCGGTCGAAGCGAACGAAGCACGCCCGGTGCTGACACTGAACAACCGGCTCAGGCTGGCGCCGGGCGTGGAACACGAAGACATCGACATCCTCAAGGCGTACAGCCGGGCTATCCCGCTGATTGGGCGGAACGCCGACCGGGCCCGGATCACGGCGTGGCTGGATGACCCCGCGGAACGCGTTTCGGTGGCAGTGCTCGTGGGTTCGGCCGGCCGAGGTAAGACACGGCACGCGCTGGAGAGCTGCATCGGTGCTTCCAGCGGGCGTTGGTACGCCGGCTTTTCGACAACGCTCCTCGACCCCTCGTGGCGCTGGAAACAGCCGACCTTCGTGGTGATCGACTACGCAGCTTCAAGGGCCGAGGAGATCAGGGCCTTCCTGAAGTCCGTGGCCACAGATGATGGCTTCCGTGGACCGGCCGACGGCGCGCGGCCGCCGCTGCGCGTGCTCTTGTTGGAACGGGAGAACGAAACCGGCTGGCGGGAGCGGGCGTTCGGGGGCGAGAGCAGCGAGGCCAATGCGATCAGGACGCTCGTTTCGGATATCCCGGCGCAGCTCCCGCCGCTGTCCGCCGAAGCGGACCAGCTTGCGGTGGTCAACGCTGTCCTCGATCGCAAGGGCCGCCCACTCCGGACGCCCGAGAGCTGGCGTGCGCACGCCGATGCGCTTCGACGGGCGGCCGCGTCGCGGCCGGAGAGGGACGATTGGTCCGGCGACCCGCTCTTCCTGATGATGGCGAC
>JANMTH010000156.1:0-4328 GCA_031390305.1 Thermoflexaceae bacterium | reverse complement strand
GCCTCCAGGAGATTCTGGACTCCTGAAGTTCTCCCATCGACCCGACAACGAAGAAGGCCCACCGTTCGGTGGGCCTTCTTCGTTGTCTGGTCGAGGGGAGAATTCGTCAGGAGTTCAGAATCTCCTGCATGCGGGGCGCGTGCTTGTCGCGGGTGAAGGTCGCCTTCGCCAGGTTCTCGATGTAGTCATGCAGCTGGAGTTTACGGAACTCCGCGAGCTGATCCATGCCCGCCTCGATGTTCTCGCGGCCGCCACCAAGAAGGATGGCGAGCGGTTCGCTCACGGCCGGGTCTTTCCACTCCATCCCGATGCGGTGCTCCGCCTTCCAGAAGTAGAGGTTTTGTTCCTTGCGATAGTCCACCTTCTTGAAGAGGAAGTGCTTCAAGCGTTCGATGTGATAGTCCATCAGGCGTTGGCGGTCGCGCGCGCAGAACGCGTACAGGTCGCGCTCAAGCTGGTTCTGGGCGAAGCGATCGCCGTTCTTGAAGAGCGTCAGGAGGAAGCTGTCCTGAACAAAGAGGATGGCCATCAGTTCGGGGTAGCTCCGCGCTTCCTGGACGGCCCGGCTGTAGTCCGTGGGCGCCTGGAGGCCGAGGCCGCCGCCGTTCGCGAGGGCGCGCTTGCGGAAGGCCTCGGACATCTTGCCGAGGTCGTAGATCACGGTCGCGAGGAAGAACTTGACCTCGTGGTAGCCGTAGCTAATCTCCGGCAGCCATCCGCCGATGACGGAGGCCTGGTAGAACGCGCGCTCGCTCATCTCGGTCATCAACTGGCAGACGGCCTTCTCCGTGTCCTCGGGAAGCGCCTCCAGGCTTGCCCAGCGAAGGTCGGTGGAGGGGACCCAGCGGTCGCGGATGGCGACTTCGTAGAGGGGGACGACGCAGTCGGCCCAGATCGGCGCCTTTTCGAAGATCGTGTAGCCCATGTCTTCGAGGGTGGCGGCCGGGTACGAACCGCGGGCGATTTCGGAGCGGACGGTCCAAACGTCCGGGATGTCGCCATAGGTGCCGACGTTGAGGTCGCCGATGGTGAGGCCCATCTCCGGGTCGGCGGGGCGCGCCCGTATGCCCCACTCGGTGGGCACCTTCATCCAGGCGTAGTCCGGCTTGAAGAAGCTGCCACCATCGGCTTCGAGGAATTGGCTCGCCGTTGGGCCGTCGATGTTGGCGCTGAGCGCCTGCCAGATCTCTTGCATGGAGTGCCCGGCCATCAGAGCCTTTTCGATGAGACCTTGAGGCCAATCGAGGCTGGCCGCCTTGTCGCGGGCCGCCTGATCGATGTCATCGAGAACGGCGCCACCGGTACCACCAAAGAAGCTCGCGCTGTGCGATTCAGACATCTGCCTTCTCCTGAGAACGGCGAGGCCCCACGTGCGAAGCTGTGGGGCCTCTCGATGGCGTTAGGACGTTGGCGAGCCTCAGAGCGGATCGACGAACGGGGCCATCGCCGGGCCAAGCCGGTAACGGCGATCGCCGAGACCGGCGACTTCGAGGCGATGGATGTACTCGTTGACCTGGCGCTTGCGGAGGACTAGGAACTTCTGCATGCCCTCGTCGAAGTGTTCCTTGCCGCCGCCGAGGAGGAGGGCGAGCGACTCCATCACTTCGCGGAGGGTGATATCGCCCGAGGAGCCACCGGCACCGTCGCCATCCGCCTTGTCGAGGTAGTGGTGGATCTCCTCGCGGCGATGCGGCTCGGTATCGAGGACGTACTTGAGGTGCATGACGCCAAAAGCGAGGTGGCGCGATTCGTCCTGGGCGCTCATCCGGAAGATGCGCTTGTCGCAATCCGTCTGTCCGATGAGTTCGCCCATGCGGAACATAGATTGGACGAAGCCTTCGGCCTGAACGTGCATGAGGACGGACATCTCGGTGAAGTCCTTCGCCTCGATCAGGGAGCGGAGGCCGTTTTCGCCCTGGGCGAGGAGGCCGCCACCGTTCACCAGGGCGCGCTTGCGGAAGACGTCGGTGTGCCGGGCCTCGTCCATGATCTGGGACATGAGGAAGAGGCCACATTCGAAGTCCTGGGCCGAAATCTCCGGGAGCCACTGGCCGGGCACGTCGCCGGCGATGAATTCGACTTCCGTGAGCATCGTGCAGAGCTGACACATCGCCCGTTCGAGGTCATCCGGGAGCTGCTCGAGCGTCGCCCACGGGATATCGCGGGCGGAAGACCACTGGCGCTGCGTCGCCTCTTCGTAGAGCATGACGCAGTTTTCGGACCAGACATCGGCCTTGTTCTGATAGTTCGTGCCGAAGCGCTGGGCGCCGGCCCGTGGTATGGCCCCGCGCATCCGGCCGGTCATGTCGCCGGCGCCCCGGGCGGCGTCGCTATAGCGGCCGCGGTTCACTTCCTTGAGGGTGAGGCCCTTCTTGCCGGGCGTTGCGTTCGCGGGCTCGTCGTAAAGGTTGAGCCATGAGAGGTCGAGACCGGATTCGGACTGCAGGACTGCTGCCATTGCGCACCTCTGGTGTTGGGTAACGGGCTCAGTGTACGCGTCCGCTATAGGCATGGGAAGGGAGAACGGCGGGTGGTGTCTATTGCCCGGCGGCTGTGGGCTGCGGGTCGTCAGCAGCAGGCGGGGGAGCAGCAATCCATCGCGGGCCGACAATCCCGCAGGCCGAAGAAGCAGGGGCGGCAGAAGCACGGCTTGAGGCCGGCGAAACAGGCCTCGCCGCGGACGCCTTCGAGGCCTTCGCGCACCAGCCAGGGGACGAGGAGGAGGGCCGTGACGGCATCGAGCCACCACCAACCGAAGATAGCGACGGCGGCCAGGCCGGCCAACGCGGTGTACGAGAGGTAGGAGCAGGCGACCGTCTCCCGCGCTTCCATGGCGAGGGCCGGGATGTCGTCGCGGGCGGCCGTCCTCAGCTTCGCCAACGAAAGCAGCGGCATCAGCGCGGCCGAGGCGAGGAGGAGAGCCAGACCAACGGGCGAGGACTCGGCCTCGTGCCCGCCCGCCAGAGAGATCCCCGCCTGAACGACGATGGCGAGGGCGAGGAGGAGGAAGGTGACACCGATGGCTCGCATCGCCCGCGCCTCGACCCGCTCTCCCGTCTCATCGTCGCGGATGAGGAGGCGCCAGCCGACGGCACTCGCGGCCGCGACCTCCAGGTAGCTATCCGCCCCAAAGGCGACGAGGGTGATGCTCCCGGCGGCAATCCCGGCGACGACGGCGATGATGCCTTCCGCCAGGTTGTAGGCGATGGTGATGGCGATGAGGGCGAGCGCCAGCCGGGGCAGGGGCCGAACGTTCATGGTCCACCCGCGGCGGGTGCTGGCTCGGTCGTCGGCTCAACGCTTGCTTGCCTGGCCGCGGTAATCGCCGCTTCGAACGCGGGCCGGGGGACGAAGAGGACAACCAGTACGGCGACGGCGAGGACGAGCGCGATGTCATCGACCTGGCCGAGGACGGGGATGAAGTCCGGGACGAGGTCGATGGGGAAGACGAGGTAGAGCGCGAGCCCGCCAACGACCAGCTTCATCGGCCAGGAAAGCCCCCCGCCGCTGAGCAGTGCCTTCGCGAAGCGGGCCTTTTCGCGCGTGCGAAGGGCGAGGAAGAGGCGGCCTCGCTCCGTCATCCGGAGGACAACCAAACATGCGAGGAGCAGGAGGATGCAGGCCACCAGCACGGCAGCGAGGACAAGGACGATCGTCACCCTTCGAGCTTAGCGCAGGGCGTCGGCCCGCGACGCGGTTTCAGCGGACTCCCCTGATCTTCCAGAGTACCCGAGGGAACTCCCGCGAATCGTGCTCGTGAGCGAGCGGTGCGGCTTCACCCGTCCCAGACGGCTGTCGAAGAGATCCACAACGGAGGTTGTTCATGAACGGAATCGAAGAGGCCTGCCCCCACGAAGAGGCAACGCGTGCCGCGCGGTGCGAATCGTGCTGCCACGAGAACGGCTCGCTCACGCCCTGCGTCGTGGCCTGGCTTCGGATGCGAACGTACGCCGGAGTTCGGCAGCCGCGCACCGGCTCGTTTTCGCCAGACTCGATGCGCCGGGCCGCATAGCAGCCTTTCATAGCGCAGGATTCGGGCGCATGGCACGATCGTCGCCATGCCAAAACAGGTCTCGAATGTCGCGACCGACGACTATCTGACGGCCATCTACCGGATGGCGCACGACGAAGGCCAGGACGTTATCGCCGTGCGCCTGGCGGACCGGCTCGAGGTCACGCCCCCCTCTGTGGCGGGGATGCTGAAGCGCCTACAACGAGACGGGATGGTCTCAGTTGACGCGGGGAAAGTGCTACGGCTGACCGCAGAGGGGACGCGCCGCGCCGAACAGATGGTGCGCCGTCACCGGCTGGCCGAATGCCTCCTGACG
>JANMTH010000137.1:0-3249 GCA_031390305.1 Thermoflexaceae bacterium | reverse complement strand
ACGTCGGCGAGGAGTTTTTCGCCCCAGCGGCTCTGGAACAGGTCGCCGGTGAAATCCGTCTCCGTCCAGCCTGGAGCGATGGCGTTGACGCGGACGCCAAGGCCGGCATTCACCTGACCACCAAGGCGCTGGCCCTGGAGTGGGCTGCCCGCGGCGTCCGCGTCAACGCCATCGCTCCAGGCTGGACGGAGACGGATTTCACCGGCGACCTGTTCCAGAGCCGCTGGGGCGAAAAACTCCTCGCCGACGTGCCGATGGGCCGCTTCGCCCAGCCAGAGGACATCGCCGGAGCGGCCGTCTTCCTGGCCAGCGACGCCAGCCGCTACGTCACCGGCGTAGTCTTGCCGGTGGATGGCGGGCGGCTCCTGCGCTGACGGCCGACCGCCTCCTGATCGCCAGGCGCAGGTCGAGGGTCTCCCGATCATGACCCGCGATCCGCTGTTCCAGTTGTACGGCGTCGAGGTCGTCTGGTAGCGCGCCCGCCAGTGCAACTCGGCGCCAGCCAGCCCTCCCTTTCGGTACATACCGTAATCCAGCGCTGGCCGGTTCAACCGATCGAACCGCGCGAGAAGGGGGCGCATCGGCGTTAGAGCAGCACCAGGTTGTCCCGGTGGATGGCTTCGTCGCCGAAGGAGTACCCGAGCGTTTCGCCGATGCGGTCGCTGCGGAGGCCGCGAATGCGCCCCAGGTCCTCGCTGTCGTAGTTGCTGATCCCGGCCGCGACCCGTGCCCCGGCCGAATCGCGCACCTCCACCGTTTCGCCGCGGTGGAACGCACCCTCGAGCCGCGCGATACCAGCGGGGAGAAGGCTGCGACCCTGGCCCCGGAGCGCGGCAACCGCCCCTTCATCCACGACGATGTGCCCGGAAAGGGAGACGCTCCCGAGGATCCAGCGCTTCCTGCCCTCAAGGCGGTCGGCGCCGGGGGTGAAATGGGTGCCCCGCGATTCGCCAGCGGCGATGGCGGCCAGGGCGTCGGGGTGGCGGCCGTTGGCGATGATCACCTCAATCCCGGCCTGCGTAGCGATCCGGGCGGCCTCCAGCTTCGTCCGCATGCCGCCCGTGCCGGGCCCGTGAGCGCCGCCGCCCAGCGCTTCGATGGTGGCGTCGATCCGGGGGATATCGCGCAGCAGCTTCGCCTCCGGGTGGCTGCGAGGGTCAGCTTCGTACAGGCCATCGACGTCGGTGAGGATGACGAGCAGGTCGGCCTCGATCAGGTTCGCGACGTAGGCCGAGAGCGTGTCGTTCTCCCCGATCCGCATCGCCAGCACCTGATCGAGCGCGACCGCGTCGTTCTCGTTGACGATCGGCACGGTGCCGCACTCAAGGAGGTCGCGGAGGATGTTGCGGGCGTTCAGGTAGCCCAGGCGGTCGCTGAGGTCGCGGCGCGTGAGGAGGACCTGGGCGACGATCGTGTCGTGCCAGTCGAAGAGTTCGTCCCAGCTCTGCATGAGGTGGCTTTGGCCGACGCTGGCGTAGGCCTGGCGGCTGAAGGTCTGTCCCGGAGCGAGCCGCCCCTTGAGACGGTGCATGCCCGCCGCCCGCGCCCCGCTGGAAACGACGACGACCTGGCAGCCCTGCTCACGCAGACGCACCACCTGCCCCACAAGGCGCGACATCGATTCGAGATCGAGCCTGTCGGAGCCAGCGGTGAGGAGGCTCGTACCGAACTTCGCGACAACCCGGCGGTAACGCACATGAAGATGATACAGAGGGCGCGCGGTACGGATTGCCGGCCGGTGTCCGCGCCCAAAGCGGCCGGGCCGGCCGCCGCGTTACACTCTCCTCCAATGGGCAACCTCGCACCACCCACGATCAGCGCCCTCTTCACCGCCGCGGCCGCCGGCCAGCCTATGGACCGCCGCGGGTCGCTCGAAGTCGTACCGGGGCTGGGCATCCCTGGGGACCGCTACGCCACCCGGCTCGGCCACTGGAGTGACCCCAAGTGGCGCGACCAGGAGCTCACCCTCGTGAGCGCCGAGCTGCTCGTCGAACTCGGCCTGGCGGAGGATGCCCTCCGCCGCAACATCGTCACCCGCGGCATCGACCTCGATATCCTCATTGGCCTGGAGTTCGGGATCGGGACAGCGGTGCTCCAGGGCCGGCGCCTCTGCGCCCCCTGTGCCTACATCGGGCGGCTCAACGCCAGGCCCGGCCTGTTCAAGGCCCTCGACGGACGCGGCGGCATCCGCGTGGCCATCATCGGCGGCGGCACGATCAGCGTCGGCGACGAGCTCCGCATTCTTGGCGCCGCCGACCACGTCTTCGACGACGCCTGACGGCAGGTGGGACGCGGAGGCGCAGAGCAAGCAGAGCGGAGTGTGACGACGGGATTCGCGTCCGATGTCTCCGGCGTCCCCTCAGAACCGCGGCGTCTGACCCTCCACGACTCGTCACGCCCTCGCGCGCACGGCCGCGCGGCGCGATCATCGGCCAACCTACCGAACGGTAGGCCTGTGAGGACCGCGTGCCACAGCCACTCATGTTCCCGCGCCGCATGGGCCGCACCTTCCGCGTCGGCCGGACGGGAGCACGGATCTACCTGCGCTACCGGCGCACCCAGAAGCGGGCAGCCGGCCAGGGTCCGCTGACATCCCAGGCCACCTGGGATGCTGCCCACTCACGCTCAGCCGAAGAGCTCTACCAGCTCGCGATCAACCTGCGCGGGCTGCTCGTGAAAGTCGGCCAGTTCGCCGGCACCCGCGCCGACATCGTCCCGCCCCAGTACGTCGCCTCCCTCTCCCGCCTTCAGGATTCCGTGCCTCCGCATCCCCTCGCCGAGGTCCAGCGGACGATCCGGAGGGAGCTGGGCGAGCCGGAACAGCTCTTCGCCCGCTTCGACGCGTCGCCGATCGCCACCGCCAGCCTCGCCCAGGTCCACCGCGCCCGGCTCCACGACGGCCGCGAGGTCGTCGTCAAAGTCCAGCACCCGGAGGTCGCCGGGCTGGTGCCACTCGACCTCCGGAACGTTCAGATGATCCTCGGAATCGTCGCGCGGCGGAGGCCCCAGTTCGACTTCCGGGCGATCGTGCGGGAGGTAGGGCGGCAGGTCCCGCTCGAACTCGATTTCGTGCGCGAGGCGGAGATGACGCGGCGCGTGGCGGCGAACCTCGCGTCGCATCCCGGCATCGTTCTGCCAACCGTGGTCGATGAGATGGTCACGCGGCGCGTCCTCGTCCTCGAATACCTCGACGGCGAACGGCTCCTGGCGGTCGACCGCTCCCGGAGCGATGGCCCAGCCCTCGCGAAC
>JANMTH010000076.1:0-1850 GCA_031390305.1 Thermoflexaceae bacterium | reverse complement strand
GTTCCTGATGGCCTCCCGGCGTCCGAACCTGCGATCGCCACGAATCATCGTGACCGAGTAGGTTTCGAGCACGTTGAGGTTCTCGTTGTCCGAGGCGGCCGGCCCGATGCCGCCGATGTTGACGAGCGGGATCGCGACCATCCGATCGCCGACCGGCACGGCAAGGTCCCTCGACCTGGTCCTCGACTGAAACTGGAAGGTGAGATCCTCCCGCCCGTCGCCAGTGTTGTCCACGTGGATCTCGTAGACCGCGTCCGGATCCAGCGTGAAGAAGTTGGGGCCGCCGTAGACGTCCTGCAGTGGCACGTAGTTCGCCAGCAGCGTCACGTAGCCGGCGCGGCCAGCTTCGTAGCTCTTGAACATGTAGAAATCGGTCCCGTCGACCTTTGGCGTCTTGGTGATACCCGGTGCCTCTCGGTGGCTGGATCCGTTGACCACGATACTGGTCACGGCCAGCAGCCCGATAGCCATCCCTGCCTTCAACAGTCGTTTCATGCTCGTCCTCCCAAGGCGAAGTGTCGCTCCGGCGCGTCAGCGCTGGCGCAGTCGCCGTGCCAGTCCCTACGAGCCAAGAGGCGATTCAGATGTCGGGCCGTGGCTCCGGACGAGCTGGAGGGAGGGTTGCGAGGCTCGACCTGTGATGCGGCGGGCACGGGCGCCGAGCCTTCGATCAATCCGACCGGCACTCCCGTGCGTAGTCCCAAACGGTGGCAAACGCCGCGGCGCGGCGTTTGCCTACGGTCTATGCAGGGGGAATTAATGAGAATGAAGAGACTGTTTGTGGCGGCAGTGATGTGTGCGGTGGCTGTACTCTCGAGCGCGATGGCGGCGGACGCGCAGAGCTGGACGGGCCTGTACGTCGGCGGATCGATCGGTGGCGACTTCCAGCGAGACGACGCATCGGAAACGGTTGGGTTCGACACGAACCTCGACGGCACATTCACAGACACCGTTCGTACGCTCGCGGGCGCGGATGCCTTCTCTCCGGGCTTTTGCGGCGGCCTTGCCGTGAATGCGACGGCCATCGGCGGCTGCACGGACGATGAGGATCGGATTGGCTTTGGAGGACGCGTCGGCTACGACTGGCAGATCGGCCGCCTCGTCGTGGGAGGGCTGGTGGACGTATCGACGGCTGACGTCGTCGACAGCGTGACGGCATTCAGCACAACCCCCGCGTTCTACTCGTTCACCCGGGAGTTGAACTACGTCACCGGGTTCCGCGGGCGCGTCGGCATCGGCAACGACCGCATCCTCGTTTACGGCACGGGCGGCCCCGCGTGGGGAAACATCGAGCAACGTTTTACCACCAGCAACCTCGTCAACACGTTCGTCGCGGTCAATGAGGATGACGATGCGAATGATGATGAGGAAGGGCCGAGCGAGAGTGTCTGGGGATACCAGGCGGGCGGCGGCATCGAGCTCAAGTTCGGTGAGCGCTGGAGCCTGAATGGGGAGTACCTGTTCAGCAGCCTCGATAACCGCGGAGAGTCCGCGGTCCGTTCCCAGGGCCCGGCCCCTGCGACCAATCCATTCATCCGCGTGAACGCCGCTGGAACGAACCTGCAGCGAACCGAGAAGTTCGAGTTCCAGGCTCTGTCCGTAGGCCTCAGCTATCGTTTCTGAGAGGCGGCGCACTCCCGGGTGAGGAACAGCTCCGCTCGCCGGCGGGAGGACCAGCGCGTCCAGAAAAAGCGCTTTGGCGCGTTCGTGCAATGAGGTCACGGATTACTGCTACCGGGTGCCCAGCCTCGCGTCGCCGTCGGGCACGAGCAGGCGAATCGTTCCGTCGCGCTTGTTCAACACGAAGACCTGCCCATCGGGCCCCTGGCCGAAACGCAGGTCCGCGCGTG
>JANMTH010000044.1:0-2195 GCA_031390305.1 Thermoflexaceae bacterium | reverse complement strand
GGCGAAGGGCCACGCGGCTGGAGGCCAACGGCCACGAGGAGCATGGCGCCGACGGCGAGGCCGGGGAGGGCGACCGCCTTCCGCCGAAGGAAGCGGGTCACGATGCTCGTATCGGCGCCGGTATCATCGAGCCGGGGAGGGCGGCGTTGGTGCACAAGACGAGGCTAGCAACGGGCGCCCAGCGTGGTATCCGCAATCCCCCGACTCCGGGGCGTCACCTCTTTGTATCCACGCCTTCCCCTCGCGCCTCTCCCCGGCTGGCGCAACCGGCCGATAGTACCTGTATGAACAGATTCTGGAGATGGTGGGTCGCTCTCCCGGCGCTCGTGGTGGTAGCGGTTTCGATCGCCGCTGGCTATGCCGGTGTCGTCGATTGGCCGCTGGCGCTGTCGGCGGCGGCGGTGGCCGCGCTGTGCGCAAAGGCGGCGGCAACGCTCGCCGGCCGGGCGGCGAAACGCGCCCACCGCCAGTCCGTCGTCATCGAGCTGGCCGAAGCGCGGAAGCGGCTGGGCCGGACGGGCAGCCGCGACGGCATGAAGCGCAACCGGGCGGCCTGAGCGCGATCAACCCCGGAGGAGCGTGACACCGGAAGCCGAGCGAACGGAGCACCTCCTCCGTATCTTCGCCGCGGGTGGGCGCCGGGCCGTAGAATCGGCGCACCATCCAAGGAGCTTCCATATGTCCGAGGTAGTCCTGCTCGACCGCGAAGGCGCGGTCGCGACGATCACCCTGAATCGCCCGGAGTCCCTGAACTCAATGAATCCGGAGTTGCTCGAAAACCTGGCCGCCGCCGGCCGCGAAGTCGCGGAGGATAGCTCCGTTCGCTGCGTCGTGATCACGGGGGCCGGGCGCGCCTTCTGCGCCGGCGGCGACGTGAAGGGGATGGCATCCGGGACGCCCGCTCGCGGCAACGTAGCCTCGGGCGGCTTCGGCGCCCGCGTCGATGGCCTTCGCCGCCAGGAGGAGATCTCCCGGCTCCTCTACGAGATGCCGAAGCCGACGATCGCGGCGATCAACGGCCACGCCGTCGGCGCCGGCTTCAGCGTCGCCCTCGCGGCCGACCTTCGCATCGCCAGCGAGGCGGCGAAGTTCGGGACGGCGTTCGCCCGTGTCGGCTTCAGCGGCGACTTCGGCGGCACATGGCTGCTGCAGCGATTGCTCGGCCCATCGCGGGCGAAGGAGCTCTACTTCCTGGCCGATGTCTTCGACGCCGAGCGGGCACTGGCCCTCGGGCTGGTCAGCCGCGTCGTGCCGCACGCTCAGCTCATGGCCGAAACGATGGCGCTGGCCGAGCGGTTGGCCGCCGGCCCGACCCTCGCCTACGCCCGGATGAAGGACAACTTCACCTTCGGCGCGACGAACACGTTTGGGGACGCCCTGACAAACGAGGCGCGGAACATGACCCTCAGCGGATCGACGGAGGACCACCGAAACGCCGCGCGCGCCTTCGTGGAAAAGCGGGAACCCAGCTTCCAGGGGCGGTAGCCAGTTCAGACGGCGAGGCTGGCGCCGGCGGCGTTCAGAGCCTGCTCCATGTGCGACTGTTCGTGGCCGATCAGGACCATCTGGGCGAGGTCGCCAAGGCGCATCTTGTTGCCGCCCAGCTCGACCTCTTTTTCGAGGTCCGCGTCCGTGAGCTTCTGGAGGGCCATCCAGACGATGCCATGGGCGGTGTTCAACTCGACCGGAAGCATGCGTGAGTTGAGCGTTTTGAAGGTGGCGATGCCCTCGGCGTCGCCCGGGCGGAGGGCCGTCTGGGGCTCACCACGGACCAGCTGCTCGATCGCTTCCGGGATCTTGTGCATCGTATCGATGATGTGCCGGTAGCAGTCACCGGCGGACCACTGGCCGGGTGCGGAGGCGTCTTCGAACTTCCCCTTCGCAGCCTGGGCGATTGAGGCTTCGGTGATCGCCCATTGTGCCCTGGCGGCGGCGATGAGGTCGGACTTCGAGATTGCGGTGGTAGCCATGGGTGGAACTCCAGGTTCAGTAGTTTGGTGCCGCTATTCTGACGGATTGTGCGTGGCGGACAAGCGGCCGGGCACGATTCCTGGCCGTTCGGCCAGGAATTCGCGGCCGAACGGCCCCGACCTTGCGTGAGATAGGTCACACACGAGGCCAACCGCAATCGCTACGATGCGCGCAGGCCGTTAGGGTGGACGGCCCAGAAGGAGCACGACATGGAACGCATCCCG
>JANMTH010000043.1:0-3709 GCA_031390305.1 Thermoflexaceae bacterium | reverse complement strand
CGCGGCGGCCCTGCCGGTCGATCGCGATCTCGGTGATGCCGCAGTTGGCCGTTTCGAAGACGCCGCGGCGGAGCGGGTCCATACCGAGCATCAGCCGGCAGAAGGCGCCAACGACGCCACCGTGGGCGACGGCGACGACATCCTTGCCCTCGGCAACGAGCTCTTCGAGCAGGGTGGCGATGCGGGCGCTGAAGACATCGCGTCCCTCTTCGCCGGGAAAGCGCGGATGCAGGCCTTTCTGCCACTGAGCGACAACATCAGGGAAGCGCTCTCGGATCTGGGGGCCGGTGAGGCCGCTGGCCGCGCCGATGTCGTACTCCATCAGGCGCGAATCGCTCTCTACGTGCAGCCCGAGACTGCCGGCGACAAGCGAGGCCGTCTCGAAGGCCCGGCGAAGCGGGCTGCTCACCAGCCGGTCGGCCTTGGTGGCGGCGAGGTAGGCGGCGGTCGCCTCGGCCTGGGCGCGCCCGAGCGTCGTCAGGCCGAAATCAAGGTGTCCCTGGGCGACGCCCGAGGCGTTGCCTTCGGACTCGCCGTGGCGAATGAGTATCAACTTCAAGCCAGCCTATCCTCTCGGACCTCGGGACCCGGACCTACGCCACCGTCACGTCCTCGCAGAGGTAGACGTCCTGGACCGCGTTGAGCAGGGCGATACCGTCGGCCATTGGCTTCTGGAAGGCCTTGCGGCCGCTAATCAGCCCCATGCCGCCGGCGCGCTTGTTGATGACGGCCGTGCGAACGGCTTCGGCGAGGTCGCTTTCGCCGGCGCTCGCGCCGCCGGAGTTGATCAGGCCCGCGCGGCCCATATAGCCGTTGGCCACCTGGTAGCGGGTGAGGTCGATCGGGTGGTCGCTGCTGAGCTTCGTGTACATCCGCTCGTCCATCTTCCCGTAGGAGAGGCCGTTGACGTTCAGGGCCCTGAAGCCGCCGTTCTGCTCGGGCAGCTTCTGCTTGATGATATCGGCCTGGATGGTGACGCCGAGATGGTTCGCCTGGCCGCTGATATCGGCCGAGGTTTCGTGGTTCACGCCATCGACCTTGAGCTTCGGGTTGCGGAGGTAGCACCAGAGGACCGTGGCCATCCCGAGTTCGTGGGCGGCGGCAAAGGCCTGGGCGACTTCGTTGATCTGGCGGGCGCTCTCGTCGGAGCCGAAGTAGATCGTCGCCCCAACGGCCGTGGCGCCCATATTCCAGGCTTCCTTGATCGTCCCGAACATCACCTGGTCGAACTTATTGGGGTAGGTCAGCAGTTCGTTGTGGTTGATCTTCACGATGAAGGGGATGCGGTGGGCGTACTTCCGCGAGACGGCGCCGAGGACGCCGTACGTCGAGGCGACGGCGTTGCAGCCGCCCTCGATCGCGAGGCGGACGATGTTGTCGGGGTCGAAGTAGGCCGGGTTCTTCGCGAACGAAGCCCCGCCGGAATGTTCGATGCCCTGATCGACTGGAAGGATGGACATGTAGCCCGTGCCGGCCAGGCGGCCGTGGCCGATGAGCGCCGCGATGCTGCGCAGGACCTGGGGCGAGCGGTCGGAATCCTGCCAGACCCGCGAAACGAAGTCGGGCCCCGGGAGGTGCAGCTGCGACTTGCTGATCGTCTCACAGCGGTGATCGAGGAGGCTGGCGGCGTTGTCGCCGAGGAGGTCGGCGATACGGCCGATCGTGGATGCGCTGGCTGGAGCGGCTTCTGCAAGGACCATCGTGATTCCCCTCGTACCGTGATCTGAGCTGGGGGGGCCACCGTTTCGATGTGCGAAGGCTCGTTCCGGAGGTCGCTTCGCGGGGAGGCAACGGGTTCCCTTCCGGGTATGGAACTATACCACCGCTGTCCCTTGCCACCATCGGGCGCGAGGCGGGCTGCTATCATCTCCGTGCATGCACGTTCTCCTTGCTTCCCTTGGCGACGACCACGACGGGCGGATGGTGGCTACGGACCTGGCGGCCGTCCGCGGTCAGATCGAGGCGATCGTCCGGATCGCCGTCTTCGGAGAAGCGGCGGACAGCAAGGCGGCGCGGGCGCTGATCCAGGATGCGGCGCCACGGCTGGGGGCCGTCCCATCGTCGATCGCGCCGCTCTACGCCGCCCGTGGGCGGGGCGAAGCCGGTGGCTTCACGGTGCCCGCCGTGAACATCCGGGGGATGTCGTGGGACACTTCCCGCGCCCTCTTCCGCGCCATCCAGGCGACTGAGGCGACGGCGACGGTCTTCGAATTGGCGCGGGCGGAGATGGCGTTTTCGGGCCAGGAGTGCGCCGAGCTGGCGGCCGTCGTCCTCGGCGCGGCGATCGCCGAAGGGTACGTGGGCCCCGTCTTCCTCCAGGGCGACCATTACCAGGCGAACGCCAAACGGTACGCCGCCGACCCCGACGCCGAGACGCGGGCGCTCGAATCGCTGATTCGCGGCGCTATCGCGGCGCGCTTCTACAACATCGACATCGACGCTTCGACGCTGGTCGATCTTTTGCAGGCGACGGTGAGGAGGCAGCAGGCGCCGAACGCCCGGCTGACAGCCCACCTCGCGAAGCTCGTGCGCGCTATCGAACCGGCGGGCGTCCGGGTGAGCATCGGCGGGGAGATCGGCGAGGTTGGGGCGAACAACAGCACGGTCGAAGAGCTGGAGGCCTACATCGACCAGTTCCACGAGCTGGTGGGCCCTTCGTTCGCGGGCGGGCTGGCGAAGGTGAGCGTGCAGACGGGCACGAGCCACGGCGGCGTGCCGCTTGCCGATGGGAGCGTGGCCGAGGTCGCGCTGGACTTCGAGACGCTGCGGGAGCTCTCCCGCGTGGCCCGCGAGCGGTACGGGATGGCGGGGGCGGTCCAGCACGGGGCGAGCACCCTGCCGGACGAGCTCTTCGGGCGGTTCCCCGAAGCGGAGACGGCCGAGGTCCACCTCGCCACCGGCTTCCAGAACCTGCTATTGGACCACCCGGCCTTCCCGGCGCCGCTGCTCGACGAGATCCGGGGGTTCTGCCACCGCGAACTGGGCGGCGAACGGGAAGCGGGCGAGACGGACGCGCAGTTCTTCTACAGGACGCGGAAGAAGGCCTGGGGGCCGTTCAAGCGCCAAGTCTGGGATATCCCCGAAGAGGCGCGGGCGGAAATGGGAGCCGCGTTGCAGGCGAAGTTCGAGTTCCTGATGCGGCAGTTGAAGGCGGATGGGACGAAGGAGCTGGTGGGGCGGTACATCGCAGTCTGAATACCGCATCGTCCCACGAGTGCGCCGGGAGGCGCGTTCTCGCGATCAGCGGCTGGCGGCCGCGTTGACCTCTGACAACAATCCGTGAATTCGAGCGATGGAATCGAGTGCGTCGGTCAGCGATGGGAAGAATGAATAGATCTGCAGCGTGGTCACTCCGGCATCTCGATAGGCCCTGAGGCGCTGGCTAATCGTCTCATCGTCACCCGCCAGGCATCTGTTAAGGACGAGCTCATCGGGAACGAGGGCGATCGCGTCGGCGTCGCGGCCGGCAGCGAAGTGGGATGCCAACTCATCGCAGAGTTCGCCATAACCAGATCTTCGATACACGGCGGGGTGATGGCCCATTTGGCTGAGTACTTGTGCGACGAAAGGTCTGGCTCCGACAAGCGCCTCATCGATCCCTCCGGGCAGGATTAGCGCCGGGGCCATGATGTCAAGGTCGGCGATCGATCGGCCGGCCCTCGCAGCGCCTGAGGCGATTGGACCGAGGAACGTTTGGGCCAGTTCTGGC
>JANMTH010000793.1:0-3430 GCA_031390305.1 Thermoflexaceae bacterium | reverse complement strand
GCCGAAGTGCTGGGCCGCTTCGAAACGACGTTCGATCGCGCCCCATCGGGACAGGGGCGGCCGATCGTGCTCGCCGAGATCGAGGGATCGCTGCCGCCGGCGCCGGGGATCGCGGAGGGGGCGGCCTGATGGGCACGTTTCGCTTTCTGACGGCCGGCGAGAGCCACGGTAAGGGCCTGACGATGATCGTCGAGGGCCTGCCCGCCGGGCTGCTCCTCTCCGAGGCCGATATCGCCACGGATCTTGGCCGCCGCCAGGGTGGCTACGGCCGTGGCGGCCGGATGAAGATCGAACAGGACTACGCCGAGATCATGTCGGGCGTTCGCCACGGGAAGACGCTCGGCTCACCGGTCGCGCTCTGGGTTCAGAATCGCGACTGGGTGAACTGGACGGAGAAGATGGCGATCGAGCCCGTGGAGGCGGAGATGGAGCGGGTAACGCGGCTGCGGCCCGGCCACGCCGACCTCGCGGGCGCCCAGAAGTACGACTTCGACGACGTGCGCAACGTCCTGGAACGGGCGAGCGCGCGGGAGACGGCGGCGCGGGTGGCGGTCGGCGGCGTCGCCAAACGGCTGCTCGCGGAGTTCGGCGTGGCTTTCCATTCCCACACGCTCGCTATCGGCGGGGTTCGCTCCGAGCCGCCCCTGCCGATCGACTGGGAAGCGCTCGAAGGCGACGCCGTCCGTTGCGCCGACGCGGACGCCTCGCGCCGGATGGTGGAAGCGATCGACGCCGCGAAACAGCTGGGCGACACCCTGGGCGGCGAGGTGGAGGTGCAGGTGACGGGCGTGCCCCTCGGCCTCGGCAGCTACGTGCACTGGGATCGGAAGCTCGATGGCCGCCTGGCGCAGGCGATCTGCAGCATCAATGCCTTCAAGGGCGTGGGATTCGGCTACGGCTTCGAAGGGACGAACCTGCGCGGCTCACAGGTCCACGATGTCATCCTCCCGAAGGATCGGTGGGAAGGGCTGCCCTGGCGCCACGCCACGAACAACCACGGCGGGATCGAGGGCGGGATGAGCACCGGCGAGACGATCGTCGTTCGCTGTGCCGTGAAGCCGATTCCGACCCTTGCCCATCCCCTCCCTTCCGTTGACCTGGAGACGGGCGAGGAGGTTCTCGCCCACTACGAGCGCAGCGACGTCTGTATCGTGCCGGCCGCGGGGGTTGTCGCCGAAGCGATGGTGGCGATCGTGCTGGCTGACGCATGGCTTGAAAAGTTCGGAGGCGATACTGTTTCCGAGATTCGCGCCAACGTCGGAAATTATGTTGCGACACTCGGGCCGCGAAACAGCCGGGAGTAAGCGGAGGCCGTGGGCAAACGCATCTTCCTCGTTGGGCTTTCGGGCAGCGGTAAATCGACCGCCGGCCCGCTCGCGGCGCGCGCCCTTGAATGGGAGTTCGTCGATGCAGACCGCCTTGTTGAAGAGCGTACCGGGCGGCCAGTGACGGAGATCTTCGCGGAGGACGGCGAGGAGCACTTCCGCGCGCTCGAAGCCGCCGTTCTGGAAGAGCTGAGCAACCGCAGCAGGGTAGTCGTTGCCACCGGTGGGGGCGCCGTGATGACGGAGGCCGGACGCCAGGCTCTGGCTCGCGGCTACGTCGTCTGGCTGCGGCTGCCGCCCGCCGCCGCGGCCGAACGGCTCCTCAGCGACCCCGGCACGGAGGATCGGCCGCTCCTCCAGGGGGATCCGATCGCTCGCTTGAAGGCGCTGGCCGCGACCCGCGGGCCGCTCTATGAGGAGACCGCCGCCGCGATCCTCGATGTTGGGCACCTTTCGCCCGCCGAGGTCGCCGAGCGCGTCGTCGTCTGTTGGCGGGCGCGCAAAGCGGAGCGCAAGGCCCGCGAAGGGGCGAGGGCGTGAACGAAGGCCAGCAGGCCATCGCCGGGCACCCCGTGGCGGCAACCGTCCGGACTCCCGGCGCCTCCTACCCGATCATCGTCTCCGCTGGCGCGCTCCACTCCCTCGGCGCGATCTGCCGCGAGGTGGGCCTCAGGGGCCGCGCTTTCCTGGTCACCGACGAAGACGTGGTCGTCCCCTACGGGCAGGCCGCTTCGGAATCGCTTGTGGCCGCTGGCTACGCCTGCGAAGTCTTCGCCATCCAGCCAGGCGAAGCGGAGAAGACGCTCGGCACCGTCGAGACGCTCTACGACTGGCTGATCGCCGGGAAGGTGGAGCGGCGCGACTTCCTCGTCTGCGTGGGCGGCGGCGTGGTGACGGACCTCGCCGGATTCACGGCGGCGACCGTGCTCCGGGGGATCGATTTCGTCCACGTGCCGACGAGCATGCTGGCGATGACGGACGCGGCGATCGGCGGCAAGACGGGCGTCGATCACCGGCTTGGAAAGAACCTGATCGGGGCGTTCGCGCAGCCCCGCGCCGTCGTCATCGACCCAACCGTGATCGAGACGTTGCCGGAGCGCCAGCGCCGCAACGGTTGGGCGGAGGTGATCAAGCACGGTCTCATCCTCGATATCGAACTTGTGGCGGAGCTCGAAGCGAAAGCTGGCCAGGCTGGGGCGATGATGGATTCCGCCTTGATCACGAAGAGCGTCGCGATAAAGGCGGCCGTCGTTTCCGAGGACGAGAAGGAAGCTGGCCGCCGTACGCTGCTGAACTACGGCCACACCGTCGGGCATGCGATCGAGGCCGTCACCGGCTACGGGGAGTACCTCCACGGCGAGGCGGTGGCGATCGGCATGCGCGCCGCCGGGATGATGAGCGTCGAGCTCGGCCTCCTTCGGCCGGAGGAATTGGAGCGGCAGCAGCGGATGATTCGCGCCTACGGGCTTCCCGAAACAGCGCCGGGGGTGGATGTCGAACGGATTATCGCCGCGACTCTCCAGGACAAGAAGGTGACCGCAGGGGCGGTGCAGTGGGTGCTCCTCGCAGGGATCGGAGGGGCGGTTGTGCACGGCGCGATCGACCCGGAGATCGTGCGGCGGGCGGTTGAAGCCGTGGTCGCGAGCGGTCCGGGCTGAGCGCGCCTGGCCGGTCGCTGGCGAGCCTCCGTCGTTGGAGCGGCGGCGGTCCCATCAGTGGTATCCTTTCGGCATGGGCGTCCCCTCCGCCGAGATCGAGCTGTCGAATGAAGCCGCCGAGATCATGGTTCGCCGTGGCCACGGTCTCGCGGCCGACGTGCGCCGCGAAGTGGTACAGGCTGTTGTCGATTCGGGCGCCCCGATGCTCGTCATTCCCGCCAGCCTGAGCGAACGGCTCGGGCTCGACATCATCGACCGGAAACTGATCGGGATCGCCGATGGCCCCGTCCTCGAATGCGACGTAGTTGGCCCGGTCGAGGTTCGTTTCGGCGATCGGACGAGCATCGGGTCGGCGATCGCGATGCCAGGACGGGCCAACGTCCTGCTCGGCGCCCTACAGATGGAAGAGATGGATCTCATCGTGGACCCGCTGGCCGGGCGGCTGAT
>JANMTH010000777.1:0-3183 GCA_031390305.1 Thermoflexaceae bacterium | reverse complement strand
CCGTCAGATCGCCGCAGCTCGCCACGCCATGTCCTGGCGCCCCCGGCGGGTAGTTGATCGGCCGGAGGATCGCCGGCGTCGCATCGAGGTACGGGTAGATATCGCGATGCTGAAACGTGTGGTTCCCGCCGCTGATGATATCGACGCCAGCCATGAAGAGGTCGTCCGCCACCTGCGGGAGGATGCCCCGCCCGCCCGAGACGTTCTCGCCGTTGACCACGACGTAGTCGAGCGCCAGCTCACGCCGCAACCGTGGCACGGAGGCGATCACCGCGTCGCGGCCCGCGTTGCCGACAAGGTCCCCGAGAAAAAGCAACCGCATCTTCGCTACCGCGCGAATTCGGTGGCGCGTGTTTCGCGGACGACGGTGACCTTGATCTGCCCCGGGTACTCCATCGTCTCTTCGATCTTCTGGCTCACGTCGCGCGCGATCCGCATCGCCGTGAGGTCATCGACCTGTTCGGGCTTGACGATGATCCGGAGCTCCCGGCCGGCCTGAATCGCGAACGCCGCTTCGACCCCTTTGAACTCCCGGGCTATCTGCTCGAGCGTCTCCAGGCGCTTCACGTAGTTTTCGAGCGATTCGCGCCGGGCGCCGGGCCGGCCACCGCTGACGGCGTCCGCCATCATCACGATCACGGCCTCCACCGAATTGGGCTCGACTTCTTCGTGATGGGCTTCGATAGCGTGGGCCACCGCCTCCTTCACCCGGAAGCGCCGGGCGATCTCCGCGCCAATCCGGGCATGCGTGCCTTCCACCTCGTGGTCCACCGCCTTGCCGAGGTCGTGGAGGAAGCCACCGGCCCGCGCTACCTCGACATCCGCCCCGATCTCGCGGGCGATCATCGCCGCGATGTGGGCCGTTTCTATGGAGTGCCGCATCACGTTCTGGCCGTAGCTCGTCCGGTACCGCAGGCGTCCGAAGACCTTGAGCACTTCGGGGTGGAGGTTCAGTACGCCCGCCTCGGCGGCGGCCGCCTCCGCCGCGTCCGCCATCGTCGATTCGACATCCCGCCGCGCGCGGCTAACCGCCTCTTCGATCCGGGTCGGGTGGATGCGCCCATCCTGGACGAGCGAACTCAGGGCGATCCGGGCGACCTCCCGGCGTACCGGGTCGAAGCAGCTCACCGTTACCGCGTCCGGCGTGTCGTCGATGATCAGGTCTACGCCCGTCGCCGCTTCGATAGCGCGAATATTGCGCCCTTCGCGCCCGATGATCCGGCCCTTCATCTCGTCGCTGGGAATCTGGACAACGCTGACCGTGGTCTCGGCCGTCACTTCCGAGGCATAGCGTTGAATCGCCGTAGCCAGGATCTTGCGGGCTCGCATCCCGCCAGTTAGCTCAACCTCTTTCTCCATCTCGCGCACGCGGCGGCTCGCTTCCTCGCCGATCTCGTCTTCGATCGAGGCGAGGAGCTGTTCACGCGCCTCAGCGGCGGTCAGGTTCGCGACACGCTCGAATTCGCCCTGCTGGCGGCCGCGGAACGCTTCAGCTTCCGCCCGCACCTGCTCGATCTGTTCTTCGCGGTCGCGAAGGGTCTGTTCGCGCCGTTCCAGCCCCTCGATCTTGCGGTCGAGGTTCTCTTCCTTCTGCGTGAGCCGCTGCTCGACGCGAGCAGACTCCGCCCGGCGCTCCCGGACTTCGGCCTCCGCTTCGTTGCGGAGTTTCAAGTTCTCCTCCTTCGCGTCCAGGAGGAGTTCCTTCTGTCTTGTTTCGGCCTCAGCGAGTAATCGGGTGGCGTGCTCCTCTGCCTGTAGCAGTGATGTCCCGGCTTTTTCGCGCCCCGACCTCACGGCCAGGTACGCGGCGCCAGCGCCAATCAACAAACTCGCGAGGACCGCGATAACCACGATTATCGGGCCCATCGACGTTCTCCAAAGCTCTCACGAGAGATGACATAAGTGTTCCTTCACGCACCAGCGACGGCACGCTGCAGTCCATCGATCGTACGGGCGCCTTCCCGCCGGGTCAAAGCTCCCCGTCAACCTCGCCGTCGCCGAGCACGGTCTCAGCACCGTCAGGCGAAGGTGGCGCACCCGAACTCTCGGCCCACGTCTCCCGGATCACCGTAGCGACAACGTCATAGGAGAATCCGCGCCGCCGGAGGAAGCCGCCCACCCGGCTCATGAACAGTTCGTAACTCTCCAGGGCCGACCCGCGTGCTCGCGTCCGCGCGAGCGCGCGAGCCGTCTCCAGGTCATCTACGCCGCTGGTCGCTTCTTCCACGGCCTCCGGGTCGATGCCACGCCCGAGCAGTTCGTAGCGAAGCATCCTCCGCCCGCGCGGCGCCATGCGGCCGCGGTCGGCCACCCACGAACGGGCGAACTGCTCGTCGTTCAAGAGGCCGCTCGTCTCGAGGCGGGCCACCTCATCTTCGATGGCGGTGGCCTCGATCCCGCGCATCCGCAGGCGCGTCCGCATCTCCTTGGCGCTTCGTGCGCGGTGCGAAAGCAGCCGTAGCGCCGCCTCGTGGGCCTTGGCGCGTTGTTCGGCGCCATCCAGCTCGGCCAGGAACGTTTCGTTTGCCACGGCGCCGATGGCCACACCGGCACGCGTGCAGGCGTCGTCGCTCACCAGCAACTCGCGGCCATCGCTCAGGCGGATGAGCCGCGGCCGCCCCTTGGCGTCCCCCCGGATCTCGACAACGATCGCCGGACTTGGAGGTTCGTCCATACGTTCCTAACGGGCCGCCGCGAGGGCTGGTTCTGGCGGTGCCACCGGCGGGTTCCCGGGCGGCAGACCCGCTTCCCGGCGGATGTCCGTCTCGATCGTCATCGCTAGGTCGGGATTGTCGGCGAGGAAGCTCTTGGCGTTCTCGCGGCCCTGACCAATCCGGAGATCGCCGAAGCTGTAGAACGCGCCGCTCTTCGTCAGCAGCCCCAGCTCTACGCCGAGGTCAACGATGTCGCCGGTGCGGCTGATGCCACGTGGCGTATCGAACATAATCTCGAATTCGGCCTGCTTGAACGGCGGCGCGACCTTGTTCTTCACGATCTTCGCTTTCACCCGGTTCCCGACGATGTCCGTTCCCCGCTTCACGCTCTCGACGCGGCGGATGTCGATACGGACAGACGAGTAGAACTTCAGCGCTCGCCCTCCCGGTGTTACCTCCGGGTTACCGAAGACCACGCCGACCTTCTCGCGGAGCTGGTTGATGAAGATCACGGCGGTATGGGTCTGGG
>JANMTH010000430.1:0-3445 GCA_031390305.1 Thermoflexaceae bacterium | reverse complement strand
ACGAATCACGCCTCGTGGGCGCTCGCGACCGCCTCGTCGAGCTCGAGAAGCAGGCGTTCGCGCAGCTCGTCGAGACGCTCGCCGCCGGCCTCGCCCAGCTCCAGGCGGTCGCGGCGGCGGTCGCCACGGTCGACCTCCTGCTCGGGCTCGGCGAGGTCGCCCTGGAACGCGGCTACACCCGCCCCGAATTCATCGCCGGGACGGCGCTGGCGATAAAGGCCGGCCGCCACCCCGTCGTTGAGGCGTCGCTCGGGCCGGGGCAGTTCGTGCCGAACGACTGCCTCCTGGATGACGACTGCCAGATCCTCATCCTGACCGGCCCGAACATGAGCGGGAAGTCGACCTTCCTCCGCCAGGTCGCACTGATCGCGCTCATGGCCCAGGCCGGCTCGTTCGTCCCCGCCGAACATGCCGCGCTGCCGCTCTTCGACCGCATCTTCACCCGCATCGGCGCCCAGGACGACCTCGCCGCCGGCCAATCCACGTTCATGGTGGAGATGGTCGAGACCGCGCAGATCCTCCACCAGGCCACGCCACGTTCGCTTGTCGTCCTCGACGAGGTTGGCCGGGGCACGAGCACTTTCGACGGGATGGCTATCGCCCGCGCCGTCGTCGAATTCCTTCACAACCGCAAAGATGTCGCGGCGCGGACGCTCTTCGCGACGCATTATCACGAGCTCACGACCCTGGCCGACGTCCTTCCCCGCGTCCGCAACGGCCATGTCGCCGTCCACGAAGAGGGTTCGGAGGTCGTTTTCGAGCACCGGATCGTTCCCGGCCCGAGCGATCGTTCCTATGGAATCCATGTCGCCCGGCTCGCGGGCCTGCCACCCGCCGTCGTCAGCCGGGCGGAGCATCTGCTGGCGGAGATGGAGGCTGAAGCCCCGGAACGGCGGAGCGGGGCACGCCCCCTGGCCGCCGAGCGGAACCGCGCGCCGTCCCTCCAGCCGGCGCTCTTCGCCACGGAGCCGTCGGCCGTCGAAGCGGCGCTCGAAGGGATCGACCCGGACGGCCTCACGCCGATCGAAGCGATCCAGAAGTTGTACGAGCTGCGCGCCCTCTTGAAAGCGAAGGCATCGAGGTGAGCGCGGCCGAGACGGCCCGGCGGCCGGGGATTCAGATCCTCCCGGCCGATGTCGCCGCCCGCATCGCCGCCGGCGAAGTCATCGAGCGGCCCGTCTCCGTCGTCCGCGAACTCCTCGACAACGCGATCGACGCCGGCGCTTCCCGAATCTCAGTCGAGATCGAGGATGGCGGAGTCGGCCTCATCCGGATCGCCGACGACGGCCGGGGCATCCCTCCCGAGCAGGTCGAACTCGCCTTCGAACGGCACGCCACGAGTAAGATCAGCGGCCTCGCCGACCTCGGTCATGTCCACACCCTCGGGTTCCGTGGCGAAGCGCTCCCTTCGATCGCCGCCGCCGGGGACGTCGAGATCACGACCCGCGCGGCCTCCGAGCCGGTCGGTGTTCACGCCCTCTTCATCGATGCTGTCGCCGTCCGGCGTTCGGCCCGGCCAGTGCCGGTGGGCACCACGTTCGCCGTCCGAGACCTTTTCGCTCGCCTTCCGGGGCGGCGGAAGTTCCTTGCCGGGCCGGCCGCCGAATCGCGACAGGTGACCGTGCTCGTCTCCCACTACGCCCTCGCCTATCCGGCGATCGCCTTCACGCTCTCTTCCGGCGGGCGTTCCGTCTTGCGGACGCCGGGTGATGGCGACCTTCGCCACGCCTTCGCCGCCATCTACGGCGCCGATACCGCCGCCTTGATGCTCGATGTCGATCACGAGGAGGAAGGCGTGCGCGTCTCGGGGCTCGCCGGGCCGCCATCGCTCCATCGTGGCAACCGGGCGGCGATCTCCGTGTTCGTGAATGGACGCTGGGTGCAGAGCCGGCCCCTCGTCTTCGCCGTCGTCGACGCCTATCAGTCCCAGCTGCCCCTCGGCCGCCACCCGTTCGCCGCCCTCTCCCTCGGCCTCGCCGACGACGAGGTGGACGTGAACGTGCACCCGGCAAAGGCCGAGGTCCGCTTCCGCGACGACCGTGCGGTCGGCCGCGCCGTGCGCCATGCCGTGAGCGGCGCGCTCGAGCAATCGTCGCCGGTTTCGTGGCTACCCCGCCCACCAGCCGGTGCGGCGGCCACGGTGCCGCTCTCGGTTTTCCCGGAACCAGCCCTCCGTGCTCGCCTCGACCGGCCGGCCGCGTTGGAATCGCCAGCGCCGCTCCAGGCCGTCATGCCTCTGGGGCGTGGCGCCGCGGCGGACCCGGTCGCCGTCGCATCCCCGGCCCCGGGCGGCACCCATCGCGAAGTCTTGCCCCTCCTCCGCGTCGTCGGCCAGATGGCTTCGACCTACGTCGTCGCGGAAGGCCCGGATGGCATGTACCTGATCGACCAGCACGCCGCTCACGAACGCGTCGTCTACGACCGCTTGCTCGGCCGTCAGCGTTCGGACCCGGCGACGCAGCCGCTCCTCGAACCGGCCCTCCTCGAGCTCGACCCCGTCCTCGCCAGCGTCGTGGAGGAGCACGGCGAGCACCTCGCCTCGCTTGGCCTGGCGATCGAAGCCTTCGGCGACGGCGCCTGCCTCGTCCGCGCGGTCCCGCCCGGGCTCACCGATGGGGCGATCGAACCGCGGCTGCGGGCGCTCCTCGAACAGCTCGCCAACGACCGTCGCGTCGCCGATCCTTTCGGGCGGGCCGCCGCCACCGTCGCCTGCCACTCCAGCGTCCGCGCCGGGATGGCGATGACCCTGGAAGAGATGCGCCGGCTCGTGCAGGACCTCGAACAGACGGCAAACCCCCGGACCTGTCCGCACGGCCGCCCCACGCTCGTCCACGTCGGCACCGAACTCATCGAGCGTCAGTTCGGGCGGCGATAGCTCAGTCGCGCATCCGCTGCCATTGCAACAACCGCGCCAGGGCAGCGCCGGCACGGGCGATGCTCGGATAGGTTGCCACGTCGTTCTGCCAGCAGAACTCCTGGAACTCCTCCGAGCGCTCGAAGCCTTCGGCCGTGGTCGCCGGGCGGATGGCGACGACAACGGGCTTGCCGTATTCCCGCTGTAGCTTGCCCAGCGATTCGGCGTTCTGGCGCGACCGGTCGCGTTCGTTGCCAAAGCGCATACCCGGGCCCATGCCAAAGCTCATGTGGTGGAGGATGACATCGACGTTCGAGGATTCGAAGACCGGCCGGAGCGTGCCTTCGAATCCGCCGGGCTGCCACATCGCCGTCGTGTCGATCGGGTTGCGGACGCTGGTCCCCGCTTCGTGCGTGATGAGCGCCAGCTTCTCCTGCGTTTCCGGGAGGATCGCCGGGAGCAGAAGCCCGGCGGCGTTCAGATCGTCGGCCGCGAGGACGCTCGCCCCACCACCGCCACCAACGACGACGACGTTCGGCCCGGCGAGCCGCTTCACGAAGCGGAAGGTGACCGCGACATCGACGAGTTCCT
>JANMTH010000759.1:0-4908 GCA_031390305.1 Thermoflexaceae bacterium | reverse complement strand
CGGATTCTCCGGGGGAAGTGCCAATGAGGGAGGAGAGTTACTATCGTTCGAATCAGATTTAATCATACTCCGGCCGGCGGTTCGGCCTCGATAGTTCAAGGCCGAGGTGCATTGCAATACCGTTGCAGTTTGTCGGCGCGGCGGTTCAGGGCAGGCGATCCCGGCACGTTCGCAGCGGCCGGCAGCGACAGGCCAACCCCACCACTGGCGCATACACGGGCCGCACGAAATGGCTGCTAAACTACTCACAGTTCGGCCTGGTGCAGATCGACAACCCGTACTCGCATCCTGTTCGCCGCCGGGCATCGGCTCGAAGAGTTCGCGCTGGAGCCTTGGGCCCCGGAGATCGCTTTGGACCTGACAAAAACGATGCAGCGTCCCTCGACGGGCATACGGACCGCGTTCACGTCTTCCGCGATCCTCGTCCTCGTGCTCGCGGCTGTCCTGACGCTCGCCTGGCGGAACTACCAGAACCAGAAGAAAGCGGAGCTGGCGACGCTCGCCACCGAAGCCGCGGACACGGCGGATACGCTGAAGGCCTACCTCGGCGGGCAGCTGGCCGCGCTCAGAGCCATCGCGGCCGCCCCTCCCATTCAGTCGTCCGACCTCGCCGCGATGGATGAGTTCTTCTCAACCGTCCATCCAGAACTGCCCGACTTCCGCTTCATCGGTTGGATCGATCCCGCAGGGTTGCTCCAGGTCGTGGCGGGGTCGGTAGGGACCGCGCTGCCAATCGACCTTGCCGACAGGGCCTATATCCAGACGGCCACGGCTGAGCGCCGGGCCGTAGTGAGCGAAGCGCTGATTTCGCGCGTTGACTCAGTGCCCGCGGTTGTTCTCGCCGTACCGGTGATCGGGGCCGCCGGAGAGCTCACGGGCCTGGTAGTCGGGAGCATCCGCCTGGACAGATCTGAAACGCTGCCGCCCGTTCTCCGCCTCGACCGGGCCGGCCTCACCATCGTCGATACCGCGGGCCAGATCATCGTATCCGGTGGGCCGGTGGACCAGCTGCGACTGCCCGGGGATGAGATCCTCCGTGCGTTAGCCGAACGCGAACGGGGGACGCTGCATGGCCGGGGGATCGCCAACGAACGGGACCAGGTCCTGGCGTTTGCGCACGTTGCGGACGTGGGGTGGTCGGTGATCGTTCAGCGTTCCCAGTCAGAGGTGTACGGCGCGGCACTGACGACGTTCCGCCAGGAAGTGGCCGGCGCCCTGGCAGCGGCCGCATTGCTCATCGGCGGCGCTACCTTCGCCGGCCTCACGATTGACCGGCGGGGGAGGGCGGCGGCGATAGCGAACGAAGAGCGTGCGGCCGCACTCCAACGGTACGCCACGCTCACGGACGCGATGACGCCTATCGTCTTCGAAGCCACATCGGATGGAACGCTGACCTTCGCGAACAAGCGCTGGGAGGAGTACACCGGCCAGCCAGCGGACGGCAACGCGTGGCGGGAGAGCATCGACCCTTTGGACGGAGCCCGGCACGTAGAACAGCTCAGCTTCCTGGCCACCCCGCGGATGAGCGATGCGGAGCTCCGGTTGCGGCGGGCGGACGGGAGCTACCGCTGGCACCTTGCGAGGGTCGTGCCGCTTGGTGATGGGCCAAAGCCAGACCGCTGGATTGGGACGCTCATTGATATCCACGATCGGGTCGAGGGGGAGCGGGTTACCACGCAGCTGGCGGCCGTGGTGAATTCGACGAGCGACGCGGTGATGACGTTCGATCTCGACGGGCGAGTGACGAGCTGGAATGCTTCGGCCGAGCGCATCCTCGGCTACACCGCGGCCGAGATGCTGGGCAGGCACTATCACGAATACACCCCGGCCGAACGGCACCGGTCCTCCGAAGCGACGCGGACCCGGCTGCTCGCCGGCGCCGATCTACCCGATACAGAACAGCCCTACCGGCGCAAGAACGGCTCGATCGTCGTCCTCTCGGTCTCCTTCTCCGCCCTCCGCGATGGGGCCGGGCGGGTGGTTGGCGCGACAGCGATCTACCGGGACGTGACGGACCGGGTGACGGCGGAGGCGACCTTACGCGCCGCCGAAGGGCGCATGCGCGCGCTGCTTTCGGCGATGCCCGCCCACGTTGCCATCTACGACACCGCCGGGCAGGCCAGCTACTTCAACCGCAGCTGGCTGGACTACACGGGCTGGGAGGCCGCAGGCTCAGGCCCGGACCAGCACTTCGAATCCCTCGTTCACAAAGACGACCTTGATGCGATGCGAACGGCCGTGGCCAACGTGGACGAGGCGCCGACGTTTGAGGTGCGGCTGAGGAGCTACGGCGCAGAGTACTGCTGGCACCTGGTGAAGACGGTTTCGCTGGGGAACGAAGGCGGACGGCCGCAGGAGTTCGTGATGGTGGCGGTGGACATCCAACAGCTCAAGGAATTGGAGACCGCAAAGGAGGCGCGGATCGCGGACCAGGACGCCTTCCTCGGCCTCCTGGCCCACGAGCTGCGCTCCCCACTCCGCGCCATCTCCGGGTACACGGAGCTCCTCCAGCGGCGAGGTCAGGAGCTTTCGGCGGCCGAACACCGCGATGCGCTCGCCGAAGTGGCGGCGAGCAGCGCGAAACTCGAGGCGATCCTGGTCAACATGCTTACCCTCGCCCACCTTGAGTCGTCCGGCAACGAGAGCCTCGAACCCGTCCTGCTCCATCACATCGCCGCCCGGCTGGCCGGCCGGTTGCAGGATACGTTCCCGGCGATCGATATCGACCTGCCCACGTACACGCCACCGCCGGTTCTCGCGGACCCGATGGGCATCGAGCAGGTGCTGACGAACTTCCTGTCGAACGCCGCAAAGTACGGCGCCGCGGGTGGGAGCGTCAGCGTGGCCGTACGCGAGGCACGGGGATACATGGAAGTCACCGTCGAAGACAGCGGCAACGGCATCCCCGCCGATGAGATTTCGCGTCTGTTCGAACCGTTCTTCCGGGCCAGAGCGGCGAGGAAACAGGCCCCCGGACTCGGCCTCGGCCTGGCCGTCTGCAAACGAATCATCGAAGCCTATGGCGGTACGATCTTCGCCCGGCGGGGCGAAGTTGGAGGGATGGTGTTCGGCTTTTCGCTGCCCATCCTGGAAGAAGACAGCGCCGAGGCGGATGCCGCGCTCGTAGACGAGCGAACGGAAGCGGCCGTCCCGCCCGCCTGACCGGCCCGACCCAGGGGCCTTCGGCTCTCTACCCTGGCCCCGCTTTGCAAGAAGACTGCAAGACGTTCGGCAGGATCCGAGATTCGAGAGCGATTGGCGGCTCCGTAGCATGAGCGGCAACACACCAGGTGAGGGCCAGTGAGATGTCCCGACCGTTTGTCCACTACGAACCGGGGACGAGACCGGAAG
The DNA here is from genome assembly GCA_031390305.1 of Thermoflexaceae bacterium. GTDB lineage: Bacteria > Chloroflexota > Dehalococcoidia > Tepidiformales > Tepidiformaceae > JANMTH01. The sequence continues at coordinate 1,557 of JANMTH010000759.1, read as the reverse complement.
CGTGGAGCGCGCTGCTCGACCGCCCAACCTTCGCGAGGGATCTCTCGCTGGCCAACGTGCGCCGGGCCCTCGTCGTCGCCCCGCACCCGGACGATGAGACGCTGGGCGCTGGCGGGTTAATCGCGAGCCTCACGGCCCGGGGTGCCCTGGTCACGGTCCTCAGCCTGACGCACGGGGAGCGCGCCTTTGGACCGGCCGACCCGATCGTTGGCTTCGAACGGCGGCGGGAGCAGTGCGGTGCGTTGCGCTGCCTGGGCCAGCCGCGGAACCCGGTGCAATTCGTTCAGCTCGGGCTCCCCGAAGGGGCCCTCTCCGAAGACCCGTTCCTGGCTTCGCGGCTGAGCCAGCCAGTCCGGGAACACGACCTCTGCATCGGCCCCTGGGAAGGCGACGGCCACCCGGACCACGCGGCCACGGGAGCGGCGCTGGGCGAAGAGTGTGGCCGCGCTGGCGTCGCCTATGTCGCCTACCCCATCTGGGCCTGGCACTGGGGCCTACCGGACACCGACACCTTCCTCGAACGGGCGGTCCGCTTCGAGTTGGACGCCTGCGCGGCCCAGGCCAAGGCGGCGGCGCTGGAATGCTATCAGTCGCAGCGCCGGGGCTTCGCGCCGCTCCTCTCAGAGGAGTTCTTGGACCATTTCCGGCGCCCGTACGAAGTGTTCCTCTCGTGACTCGGTTTGTCGCCGCTCGCTAACGCCGGCCGAACGGACTGTGATGCGGTAGCAACGTTGCCACCGCGTGGGGAAAGACTTTCGAGATGGCCAGGGCGGCATGGTTGAGGGCGTGGAAACACAGACAACCAGAATTGAAGGAGAGCCCATGAATCCCGAACCCAATGACATCCAGACCGAAATCAACGAACTGAAGACCGCCCAGGCCGTGCAGGCGGCCGCGATGGCCGGCGCGCAGGCTACGCAGGCGGCGGCCGGGGCCGGGGCGACGGCAACAGCGGCCGCGGCTATGGCCGGGCTCTGGTCCATGGTCGTCGCCGCTGGCGTGTCGCTGGTGGCCGGGCTATTCCTGGGTACGATGCTCAAACGCTAACGAATGAGCGCGGGCGGGCCGCCCAGCAATCGCCCGCCCCGCTTGTCCGCCGTGAGCATTACCGCTATTTGGCCGCAACCGCGAACTCTTCCGCGATCACGTCGGCAAGGACGGCGACGGCCCGCTCGATAGCGGCCGGGCCGGCGGCGGTGAAGTTCATCCGCAGGGTCGCGAGACCGTCTTCGTGGTGTACGAAGAAGAATTTCCCGGGGACGAAGGCCACGCCCCTGGCGACCGCCCGTGGGTAGACCCGTTCGGCATCGAAGCCCGCAGGGCCCCGTGCCCAGACGAACATGCCGCCATCAGGGCGGGTGAACCGGAAGTCTTCCGGCATGTGACGCTCGAGCGCCTCCATCATCGCTCGCTGGCGGGGGGCGTAGAGCGCGATGATCTTCGGGATCTGGCGTTCGAGGTGGCCACCGTTGATGTACTCGGCGGCGAGCGCCTGGGCGAACGAGCTGGTGTGGAGGTCTACACCCTGGCGGTCGATGACCATCCAGTCCTGGAGGA
>JANMTH010000745.1:0-3197 GCA_031390305.1 Thermoflexaceae bacterium | reverse complement strand
ACGATCTGACGGCGTCGAATGGCCGCGATATTGATACGTCCCATGGCACCCTCATCCCTGGCGCCCCCTGATGGCGCTGACAGGATTAGGCACACTATACAGGTGCGGTCCCTCACGAATGGGCCTGTGACATCTTATTGTCACAAGCATGGCCGCGATCGATAGCTCCGGCCTGTGCGATAGCCCGCTCAACCCACCCGCCGCCAAGCCATCAGCAGTGCGCCGTAGGAAAGGACCGCGCGCTCGAAGCGCTTTTTACGTGGCGGAGCTTTCGTTGTACAGTCGGCCAGCATTCCGCCACGGCAGCCGGGAGGGGCTCCTCACCGCGCCACGGCGCCCACTCAGCACACGCAATTGGAGAGCAAAGCCAGATGGATATCAGCAAAGAGACGCTCTTCGACCTCCACCGTCGAATGGTGCGGATCCGCATCTTCGAAGAAGAGGCCGGTAAGCTCATGGAGTCCGCCAAGATCCCCGGCGCGCTCCACCTCTACGTCGGTGAAGAGGCCGTCGCCGCCGGCGTCATGTGCAACCTCACGGACAGGGACCAGATTACGAGCACCCACCGCGGCCACGGACACCTCGTCGCCAAGGGCGGCGACTTCAAGAAGATGTACGCCGAGCTCTACGGCCGCTCGACCGGCTATTGCGGCGGCAAGGGCGGCAGCATGCACATCTCCGACATGGACCTCGGCATGCTCGGCGCCAACGGCATCGTCGCTGGCGGCCCACCGATCGCCATGGGCGCGGCTTTCGCCAACAAGTACAAGGGAAACGGCAATGTCGCGGTCGCCTTCTTTGGCGACGGCGCCAGCAACGAGGGCGCCTTCCATGAGGCGGCGAACATGGCCGCCACCTGGAAGCTGCCGCTCATCCTCTGCTGCGAGAACAACGGCTACGGCGAGTTCACCCCCCAGGCCAGCCACCAGGCGATCAAGGACGTAGCCGACCGCGCCGTCGGCTACGGCATGCCCGGCGTCGTCTGCGACGGCATGGATGCGGTCGCCGTCTACGAAGCCGCGCACGAGGCTGTCGCCCGCGCCCGCCGCGGCGAGGGCCCGACCCTCCTCGAGTGCAAGACCTACCGTTTCTTCGACCATGTCGGCATTCGTGGCATCGGCCTCTCCTACCGCTCGGATGAAGAGGTGATGGAGTGGCGGAAGCGCGACGCCATCCAGGCGATCGAGAAGCGCATGATCGAAGTCGGCGTCGCAACCGCCGAAGAGCTCGCCGCCGTCCACGACCGTGTCCATGCCGAAGCAGCCGAGGCCATCGCCTTTGGCGAAGCCAGCCCCTGGCCCGACGAGAGCGACCTTCTCAAGGATGTCTACGCCAACGCCTAGTTCGGACGCCTTCGCGCGAAAGCGCCAGCCCCGGAAAACATCGGAGTACGTCAATGTCCCAGGCACCCACCAGCGAACCTCGCAAGCTTCCCTACATCCTCGCAATCACCGAGGGCCTTCGCCAGAGCCTCGCCGCCGATGAAAACGTCTTCCTTGCCGGCGAAGATGTCGCTGGCGCCGGCAGCGTCTTCGGCTATACGCGCGGCCTGCTGGCCGAATTCGGCGCCAAACGCGTTATCGATACGCCGATCTCAGAGGAAGGGATCATGGGCCTCGGCGTTGGCGCTTCGGCCTGCGGCCTGCGCCCGATCATCGACCTCATGTTCATGGATTTCATTGGCGAGTGCATGGACGAAGTCCTCAACCAGATGGCGAAGATGCGCTATATGTTCGGCGGCAAGGCCACCCTGCCCGTCACCGTGACCACGATGTCCGGCGCCGGCATGAACCTCGCCGGGCAGCATTCGCAAAGCCTCGAAGCGTGGCTCTGTCACGTCCCGGGCCTCAAAGTCGTCATGCCTTCAACTCCCTACGACGCCAAGGGCCTGCTCATCTCCGCCGTCCGCGACGACAATCCCGTGTTCGTCGTCTTCCACAAGGGCCTCCTGGGCATGCCCGGCGAAGTCCCCGAAGAGCCGTACGCGATCCCCCTCGGCAAAGCCAACATCGTCCGCCCGGGCACGAACTTCACGATCGTCGCCACGTCGAAGATGGTTCACGAAGCGACGAAGGCCGCCGCCGAGCTTGCCGAAGAGGGTATCGATGTCGAAGTCATCGACCCTCGCACCGTCCAGCCGCTGGATTCCGAGACGATCATCAATTCCGTGAAGAAGACCCATCGCGCGCTCATCGTCCACGAAGCCGTGCGCTTCGGCGGGCTTGGCGCGGAAATCGCCGCCCAGATCCAGGAGGAAGCCTTCGACTTTCTCGATGCCCCCGTCGGCCGCGTCGGCGCGCCCTTCTCGCCAGTGCCGTTCAGCCCCGTCCTGGAAAAGGCATACCTCCCCAACGCCGACAAGATCAAGGCGGAAGTCAAGCGCATCGTCGGCAGGGCTGGTTAGCCGATGCCGTCGGCCGCCGCCCGGATCACCCTGTCGCGCCGCGGCGGCGCTGGCGTTCCGCGCCCAACCGGGCACGGAGCGGGCCGATGACCCCCGTCGGCATCATCGCCAACCCGGCCTCCGGCAAAGATATCCGCCGCGTGGTGGCTCGTGCCTCCACCTTCGATAACCAGGAGAAGCAGAACATCGTGCGCCGCGCCATCGCCGGCGCGGTCGCCGGCGGCGCAACCCGTTTCCGCTACATGCCGGATGGCTACGGCATCGTCTCCGAAGCTGCCTCTGAGACGATCTACGAAGGCATGTTCGAAGCCGTCGAGTCGCCCGGAACGAACAGCGCCCTCGACACCGTGCGGGCCGCCCGGCAGCTCGCCGAGGCTGGCTGTGGTGCGGTCATCACGCTTGGCGGCGACGGCACAAACCGCGCCGTCACGCTCGGCTGGCTGGATGTCCCGCTCGTCCCAATCTCGACCGGGACGAACAACGTCTTCCCTCGCTTCGTCGAGGCCACCGTCGCTGGTGCGGCGGCCGGGCTGGTCGCTACCGGCCGCGTCACATTGGCCGAAGTCCAATCCGTGGCCAAAGTCGTCCACGCCGAGATCGACGGCGAGCGAGACGACCTCGCCCTCATCGACGCGGTCTTCCTCGACGACCTCTTCGTCGGCTCCCGCGCCATCTGGGATGCCTCCAAGCTGAAGCTTGCGCTCCTGACCCGCGCCCAGCCCGATGTCGTCGGCATCTCCTCGATCGGCGGCCTCCTCCATCCCGTCACGGAGACCGACGACCACGGTCTGGT
>JANMTH010000708.1:0-6132 GCA_031390305.1 Thermoflexaceae bacterium | reverse complement strand
ACGATCGAGGAGACCAGCGCCGTCATCGAGGTCGCCCGCCGCGTGCGGCCATCGATCGTGAAGATCGAGAGTACGCGGCGAGCACAGGGTGGCACGGAGCGCGACGTCGGCAGCGGCGTCGTGATCGACGATCAGGGGCATATCGTGACGAACGCGCATGTCATCCTCGGCACCGAGACGCTGAAGGTGATCCTGGCCGATGGGACGGAGCGAGTGGCCATCCTCATCGGCCACGACTACCCGTTCACGGACATCGCCGTCCTCCAGATCGGGCCGGGCCAGGCCGGGGCGGTGCCCGTGGGCGATTCTTCGAAGCTGGCGCTGGGCGAGACGGTGGTCGCCATCGGCAATCCGCTGGCGGAATTCGCGGGCGCGGTGAACGTGGGCGTGGTGAGCGGCCTGGGGCGCAGACGGACGTTCGACGGTGTGCTCCAGGACGACCTGATCCAGACCGATGCCGCGTTGAACCACGGAAACAGCGGCGGGGCGCTGCTCAACCTGAGCGGCCAGCTGATCGGGATGCCGACGGCCGTGCTTCGGCAGAGTCCCCAGGGGCAGGCGGTAGAAGGGATCGCCTTCGCGCTGCCGAGCAACCGCCTGATGGAGGTAGCGCGGGCGATCATCGCGGCGCGTGGCGCGATCGAGCGCCCCTCACTCGGGCTTGATCACGTGGACATCACGGCGGATATGGCGACGCGCAACCGCCTGGCGTCCGAGCAGGGGGCACTGATCACGGCGGTCGCGTCCGGTGGCGCGGGGTCGGCGGCGGGGATAGCGGCCGGTGATATCGTGATAAAGATCGGGAGCGACGACGTTAACCGGGAGCTTCCCCTGTTGAACGCGCTGATGAAGCATGGAGCCGGTGAAACGGTCCGGGTTGTCCTCAACCGTGGCGGCCGGATAATCGAACTCGACGTGCGGCTCGGCAAACGGAGCTAACGGGAGCACGACCAACAAGGTAGTGAGCATGACGCGTCAGGGTGGCCAACTGCCATGGGGTTCAGGTGGCCCGGTTTACCGGGAGCGCCGCGATACCCAGCGCCGCAACGCCTTTTTGGGCGGGGCGGCGGTTCTGGCGTTTCTGTTCGCCGTGTTCTTCGTGTTTCGGGCCTGTACGGGGAGCAGCTGCGCGGAGACCTATTGCCCAACGAGCGCGAACATCCCGCCGCCAGAGGGCTACGAACGGCTCACCAGCGTCTTCAAGGTGCGGGAAGGCACGACCGTGCCGGACGACAAGCAGATCCAGGTGCAGCTTCGGCTCGACAAGACGACGGCGGACGGGCGGAACCTGAGCTTCTACCGCTACGTGGCCGCCACGAAGGCGTGGGAGCCGCTCACACCGGCGGTGCTGGACGCCGAGGGGAAGACGGTATCGGCGCTCCTGACGGCGGCTCCGGACCAGGTCGCCGTGCTTCGCAGGCTTTCAGCGGCGGGCCATGTGGTGGCGTACCTCGCGCACAACGCCCCCCTTCACCCGGAGGCCGTCGGCGAAGTCACGATCGTCCACACCAGGGATTTCAGGCCGAGTTCCGATGGGAGCATCGCCGGGGAGCTAACCGCGTTCCAGATAACGGGAGCGAAGACCGACGGTTCGGTGGCCTTCCTCCCGAGCCTTTACGGTGACGCCACGGACAAGACGTTCCTCCCGATCGTTACGGGTATCCTCGCCAACTCGGCGGCGCGTTCGAACCATGTCCAGCAGATCGTTCGGAAGGTCGTCGAGACGCAGCTCGCGGGTATCGATATCGACTATCGCGACCTTCCGGCGGAGCCAGCGACGCGGACCTCGTTCAGCCTCTTCATCGCCGAACTTGGGCAGGCGCTGAAGGCGCAGAACAAACAGCTCACGGTCACGCTTCCGGCGCCGATCCGGACGCAGGAACGGATCGATGAAGGGGCGTACGACTGGGCCGAGATCGGGCGTTCCGCGGATATCGTGCAGATGCGCGTGCTGCGCGACCAGAGCACCTACCGTCAGGCGATGCCGGCGATCCTGACGCACCTGACGGCGGCCGTACCGGCGAACAAGATCGTGTTCACGGTTTCGCCGTACTCTACGGAGAAATCGCCTTCGGATGTTTCGCCGCTGGCGCTGACGCAGGCGATGACGATCGCGACGAAGATGGCCGTCCAAGGCGACCAACTGACGACGAACACGAACGTCAACATCGTTGCCGACAACATCGCCAGGACCTCGGGGCGAAGCGGCATCGTATGGGAACCCCAGACGGCCACGGTGGCCTTCACCTACGAACAGAACGGCGGCCGAACCATTTGGATTGAGAACTTCTTCAGCGTGGGCTTCAAGCTGGAGTTCATCTCGCGGTTCAAGCTTGGCGGATTGGCAATCGAAGACGCGAGCGCGGACCCTTCGATCGCGAACCTCTGGCCAGCGTTGAGCCCCTTCATCGCCACCGGACAGCCGATTCTCCTACAGCCGAACTCTCTGGACCTCTCGCCGACCTGGAAGGCGAGCAAAGGGGTGGGCGAAGTGAGAGAGAAGGGCGGGGCATTTACCTGGCAGACGCCGGCCGAGCCCGGGACCTACACGATCACGCTGACCGTCAGCGATGGCGTTTCGCGCTTCGAAAACGAGCTTCCCGTGACCGTCCAACAGAAGGACCGGGCGACGCCGACGCCGACGACGGGGGCACGATAGCGATGGCCACCAACCGTCTCCGCATCACCGGGGGAGCAGCCCGCGGGATTCCGATCGTAGAACCGCGCGGGCATCGCCTGCGTCCGACCTCGGGCATCGTCCGTGAAGCGCTGTTCAATATCCTCGGCGACCGTGTCGAAGACGCGGCGGTCCTCGACCTTTTCGCGGGGACGGGGGCGCTCGGAGTGGAAGCGTTGAGCCGCGGGGCGCGGAGCGGGTACTTCATCGAATCCGCGGGCACGGCCTGCCAGGCGATCCTCCAGACGCTGGCGCGGGCCTCGGTGGCCGAGCGGGGAACGGTACTGCGGGGAACGCTCCCCGCGGCGCTGAGCATGCTGGAGGGGAAGTTCGAGATCATCTTCGTGGATCCTCCCTACGGGGCTCCGGAAGCGGAAGAGACCTTGATCGTGCTCTCCCCGTTTCTGGCGGAGGGAGGCATCATCGTCTATGAGCACGCGAGCCGTTACAATCCGCCGGAACGTCCGGGAGCCCTCGTTTGCAGCGATCGGCGCTCGTACGGCGACAGCGCACTGGCGTTTTATGCCCACTTGGAGGGGGAATGAGGATTGCCGTGTTCCCGGGTGGATTCGACCCGGTTCACCATGGACATCTCGACCTTGTGAACCGGATGACGCACCTCTTTGACCGTGTGATCGTAGCCGTGGTGAAAGGCCGCGATCAGAGCACGATGTTTAACTGGGAAGAGAGGATTGAGCTCTTTCGAGAAGCCGTGCGCGACACGCCGAAAATCGAGGTTGAGGGCTTCGACGGGCTCACCGTGGAGTTCGCGAAACGGAAGGGCGCCGTCGCCCTCGTGCGCGGCATCCGGGCGGTCACGGATTTCGAATCGGAGTTTTCACAGGCGCTGATGAACCGGAAGATGGCTCCTGAACTCGAATCGATCTACCTGATGACGAACCAGGACTTCCTTTACGTCAGCTCCAGCCGAATACGCGAGGTGTCGCGGCTCGGGTACGACCCGGTCGATCTGGTGCCCGCGCACGTGCGCCTCGCGATCCGGCAAAAGCTTGGCCTGCAATAGAAACACCATGGCGGCCTCGTGGAAATTCTTGATCTGATCGACAGTCTCGAGGAACTCGTCGTACAGGCGCGACGGCTTCCCGTCGGCGGCAATCTCGTCGTGGACCGCAAGCGCGTGCTCGACGTCATCGACCAGATGCGGCTGGCGCTGCCTTCTGACCTACGGCAGGCGTCCCAGGTACTGGAGACGCGCGATAACGTGCTCCAGGAAGCACACCAGAAAGCCCGCACTATTGTTCAGCAGGCGGAGGAAGAGCGCGCGCGGCGTGTCGATGAGAGCTTGATCGTGCGCGAGGCGCATGAACGCAGCCAGGCGATGTTGATGGACGTGGAAGCGCGTGCCCGCCAGGCGCTGGCCGATGCCGACGCGATGGCCGCCGCACACATGAGCGAAGCGGCGGAGGCCGCTACGCGCCAACTCGACGACGCCGATCAGTACGCGCTCGAAGTCCTTCGCCGTCTGGAAAACCAGCTCCAGGCGTTCCTCGAATCGATCCGGGTGAGCATGTCGAGCCTTCAAGACCGCCGCTAAAGGCGGATCCGTTGGCAACGTGTTTGGAATGAGCGAACCACGTGTTACGATTGCGCCAGCGTGCTCTCGCGAGAGCTCGAACATTCACTACGCCGAGGAAACAGAACACTCATGGCAGATTTCAGCGTCGTCAAGAAGAAGGATGCACCCCGCCCAACGCGGCAGACCGGCCGTCTCGCGCTTCGAATGCGAGAGTACGACAAGTATGTCGAAAGCCTGAAAGCGGAGGATGCCGGACGGCTGATCCCGGCGAAGGGCGAATCGGCGCGCGGCGTGGCCCTGCGCATCAGCCGGGCCGGGAAGCGTGTCGGCCGGCCGGTCGATACCTGGGTCTCGGATGGCACCGTCTACTTCAGCCTCGTCTGAGGCTGGACCGCGCGGATAGGCGTTTCGAACGCGACGCAAAAGGAGCTGCCTCTCGGCAGCTCCTTTTGCTGTGTCTGGAACGCGGGTGACCCGTCAGTTCGATTCGGAAGGTCCGCGGTCGTCGCTGGAGACGAGAGCGAACGACGGAACTTCGCGGCTGCGCGTCCAACGTGCCGTCGAGCCACCCGCCGCCGCTGGCGCCGAAGATGCCGACGCCGGTTCGGCCACGGCCGCGGGCTCCATCGCCTTCTTCGTTGCCGCCGAGGCGGTGCTTATCGCGGAGCGAACGGGCGCCGTCAGATCGAGCGACGGTGACGCCGAGGTCTCGACGGAGCCGGAGATCCGGGCCCCTTCCTCGACGACGAGTGCCGCTGCCTTAATCGTGCCGGAAACGTTGGCCGAAGAGGCCAGGACGAGGCGGCCGCTGCAGACGATGTCCCCCTCTACGCGCCCGAGAATGTGGGCGTCGCGCGATTGGATGCGTGCCTTGGCCGTCGCCTCGCGCTCGATCGTGAGCAGGCCCTTGCACACAATCTCGCCGCTGATCGAGCCAAGGACGACCATGTCCTGCATCGCTTCAAAGCGGCCATCGAAGCTCGAGTTCTCGTCGATGACGCTGTTGCCGCGGGCGGCGGGCGGCGCGATAGGGACTGGCGCCGCAGCGGAGGCCGCCGGGTCCTGTCCCTCGATCGCCGTCGTCACGGGCGCTTCGTCGTACTCCGATTCCGTGTCCGAACCGAAACGGTTCGGGTCGCCGTAGCGGTCGTCTCGTACATTTTTCTTGAGCATGTGAACCTCCTCATGTTGACCGGCGTCCGCGCCGGCCCGGATGTTCCCGCCAACCGCGCTACCTTTGGCGCGCAATCGACCGAAATCGACGGCGGCGGTCAGGACACGCTTCCCCGCGCACACCATACCACAACGTCGCCAATGCCGGCCCGCGCCGGTGCGCCCCGCCCGCCCCCGGAAGACAATGATGCCGGAGCCCTTCGTCTGGGCTCCGGCATCAGGTTGGTCGATCTCAGGCCAGAGCGGGCTATGCGTCCTGCTCCCGCCTCTTGCTCGGGCCGACGAGACAGGCCATACCGGCGGCGAGCATCAGCATGCCGATGCCTGCCAGGTAGAGCCCGGCCGTGCTCCGGGTCGCCCCGAAGCTGCCAGTGCCGGCGCTGGGGGCGCCAGGAGTGGCGACAGCGGCGACGGGCGTCTTGGCGCCGGCCACGACTTCCGTCGGTTGCGCCGCCGGGGCTGTCGGGATGGGCGTCACGTTCGAGCCCGGCTGCGTCGTCGCGGAAGGAGACGGCGCTACGGTGCCCGTTGTCACGGGCGTGGCGGCCAGCGGAACCGGCCCGCCGCCCGTGCCACGGGCGTTGGCGAACTGAACGACCGTTTCGTTGCCGCGCGAGAGCATGGTGACCGGCTGGGCCGCCGGGCCATCGGGCGAGAACTTCAGTGACGGTTCGTTGACGTAGGTGTGCGAGGTGGTGTTCTCCGTGACGATGTAGTCGTCACAGACGGGCACGCCGGTGAAGGT
>JANMTH010000701.1:0-1520 GCA_031390305.1 Thermoflexaceae bacterium | reverse complement strand
GCCGCCATCTCGTGGAGAAGCGCTTTCGCTGCGGTCGGATCACCGTCCACCAGCCCGGCCAGGCGTCGCAGATCGACGGCGAGTGCGACGAGGTGTTGCTGGACGCCATCGTGGAGGGCGCGCTCGATCGCGCGCCGATCGGCGTCGGCGGCCTCGGCCAGACGCTTCCGCGACCCACGAAGCTCCGCTACCTCACCCTGCAGTCGGTCGACAACCTCACGCAGCCGCTCGCCAGAGCCAGCGTTCGACACCGCCCCACCTCTTATTGGGAGTCGTCGGTCAATGCTCCGACCGCGCCAGGTCGCGCGGGTCGGATCACAAGGATAAGTGTCGCAGTCAGGGCAAGCACTCGAGCCACCGATGACCAGCCGGTTCGGTAAACGCGACTCCCTCTCTCAGGCAGGCGCGGTCCGAGGGGTCCAGGTGAAGCGGAGCCGTCCAGACTCCCGGCGGAAGCGGAAGGTGTGCTCGGACCGGTCGAGCCAGACCTACGCGCTCTCGCGCGCCGCGGTCTCCCAACTGTCGGCTCCTTCAATCGGGATCAGCCTAAATCCCGAGTGGGTACGCGCACGTGTGACTCCTGTCGGGCGAGCCAGAACAGATGTTCTATCGACTGCCCCGCGATCTCAGGCGGTCACGGGACTCCCGGCATGCCAGACGCCCGCCGCTAGCAGTAGGCACAGGGGCGAGTAGAGCGCTACGTCCCAGCGGCGGTAGGGCGCGTCGAGCCCAACGACGAGCGACGACGCCAATCCCACGACTCCCCGCACCGCGAGGATTCCCGCTCCGACATGCGCGGCCGCCGCATAGACCTCAGGGGACACCGGACTCCGCCACTTGTATGCCGCCCCGGTGACCACGAGCGAACCCGCGGCGAGCACCGCCGCGACTCCGTAGGTTGCCAGGTCCGGCGGAAACCTCGCTCCTGGACCGATGACGGCTTCCGCGAGGGTCTCGCGATCCGCCGCCGGCCACACACCCCCCGCGGCCCAATAGACATGGGTCCCCGCCAGGACGGCGAGCACCAGGCTCGTCGTACGCGGAGATGGCCGAAGAGCGGCGAGGTAGGCGAAGGTGCGGCGGCTCGTGGGATGGTCCATACGGTACCGTATGGTAGTCCGTACGCTAGGGTATGGCAAGTGGGACTGACTCGCGACGATTGGACCCTGGCCGCGCTGCACGCGATCGCCGGCGGCGGAATCGCGGCCGTGGCGGTCGAATCTCTCGCCAAGAAGCTTGGCGCGACTAAAGGCAGCTTCTACTGGCACTTCGCCAACCGCGGCGAGCTCGTCGAGGCCGCTCTTGACTTGTGGGAGCGGTTGGGTACGACCGATGTGATCGAGGAGCTCGATCATGTTGCGGACCCGACCCGGCGGCTGGAACGGCTCTTCGAGCTGGCGTTTCTCGACGAGTTCGGGGGAGCGGCCGACGTCAACCTTCTTGCCGAGGCGGGTGACCCTCGAGTCGGGCACGTGATCGAGCGCGTGACGGCGCGCCGGGTGGAGTTCCTCGCGGCCACA
>JANMTH010000686.1:0-4881 GCA_031390305.1 Thermoflexaceae bacterium | reverse complement strand
GATGTAGCGCCCCGCACGCCGCGTTCGCACCTCTTGCTCGGCGGCCGCGAAGAGCTCTTCGGGCTGGCAATCCGTGCCTTCCGCCACCCCGAACTTCAGCGCTACGGGGATCTCCCGGCTCCAGTCTTCCGTGTTCATCCGTTCCATCTCGTGGGCGATCCGGCGCGCCATCGTTCGGCCAAGTTCGAGGTTGCCCTCGGCCACGATGATCCCGAAGTCATCTCCGCCGATGCGCGCCGCGAAGTCCCCGGCCCGCACGCAGCGGGAGACGCCAGCCGCCGCCCGCCGGATCATCGAGTCGCCCGCTTCGTGGCCATGAACCTCGTTCACGGTCTGCGTTCCGACTACGTCGACAACCACGACGGTGACGGACGTCCCGCGCTCCCGCGCCGCCGCACAGGCGTCCCGGAGGCGTTCGTCGAAGGCGCCACGGGCATAGAGGCCGGTGAGATGGTCGGTTCGTGCTTCGCGTTCAAGCCAGCGGACCATCGTATCGCGCCGCCGGACCGTCCGCGTCTCGGCCACCGCGGCCTGGATGCGGTCCGCAAGCTGCTTACCGTCGAGACCGGACTTCGTCACGAAGTCGTGGGCGCCACGCTTGAGCGACCGGCCCGGCTCCTCGCCGTCCTCGCCGCTCATCAGGAGGATGATCGCTGTCTCGGCCCGGCTGGCCCGCATCGCTCGGAGTAGCTCCGGGCCGTCCGCCATCCAGACAAGGTTGTCGATGAGGGCGGCATCGAACGAGCCGGCGGCCAACAGGGCCCGCGCCTCGATGACGTCGCGGGCCGATTGGATGCGCAGGTCCGTCTCCTCGGCCAAGGTCTCGCGGATCGCCCGGATGTCGTCGGTCGAACGGTCGATCAGGAGCACGCGAAGAGTCGAACGCCGCTGCGCCGGGGTAGTGGGAAGTGCGCTGAGCATGGTCACGGCTAGAGTATCGGCAGCTCGATTGGTCTTCGGTACCGGCCGGCTCCGTTGCCAGGCGGTTGCCGCTCGGTCGCCACTGTTCGAAGGCCGGCGAAGCTTACCCGAAGAGCGGACCGCCGGGATCGACGACCGTGCCGTCCAGGGCGATGACTGATGGCCGCTCTTCGCAGTACCCATCGTTCTCGCACTTGTCGAAAAGGAACGCTCCCCGTTTCTTGTCGAAGTGGATCTTCCATGTTCCGTTCACGGGGTTCGAAGAGCCCTGCTCGGACTGCTCCTGGAGGATGGCGATAAGTGCCGCGATCTCTGCTTTTCCCACGAGTGGTTCCTTTCGTTTCAGGGCCGCGTAGGCGCCGTGGCTGGCGTGACCAGGGGCGAATCGAGCCGCATCGTCGCACGCCGGGCGATGGCGCTCGCGCCGAGAACAGCGATCACGAGGATGCCCATGATCAGGAGCGTGCCCCGCTCGCCGATGCCGTCCGCAAGGAATCCGAACGGCAGCCCGGCAAGACTGTTGAAGCCCCAGGCCAGCATCGTAAGGGACATCACGCGACCGTAGTAGGCGGGGTCCGATTCCTGCATCATCAGGGCGTTGTTCAGCATCTGGAAGACGGCCTGGCCGCCGCCCACCAGCAACATCACGGCGAGCACGGCGGCGAATGAACCGGCGAACGCGAGCAGCACGAGCCCAGAGGCCAGCGCCGCGCCTCCGCCCATCATGATCGCCCAGGCATGACGCGAATTCGAAAGGCTCGCGACGCCGAGTGTCGCCGCCAGGCCCGCCGCCCCAGCGACGCCGAGCATCCAGCCCATGTCGCGCGTGCTCCGGTCCAGCTCATGTGCAAGGTAGCCGGGAAGCAGGACCTGGTAGCTGAAGCCAGCGATCACGATCGCGATGAACGAGGCGGCGAGCAGGGCCAGCCGTGGCCGGCTCGTGACGTGCGCGATCCCGCCCTTCAGGTCGGCCATCGCCGAAGCGCGGCCTGCCCTCGGTGATGGCTTCGAATCCGGCATCTGGAAGAGGGTGATCAGACAGACCATGATCAGCCCGCCCATCACCGCGTAGGCGCCGCCAGTGCCCAGGAACGGCGCCGCGATCAGGGCCACGCTCAACCACGGCCCCACGATGCGGGTCGCCGTCATCCCTACCTGCTGCAGCGCTATCGCGTTCGTAAGCTTCAGCCCGCTCAGCAGTTCGCCGATCCACGCCTGCCGGGCCGGGGCGATGAACGAGAAGACGAGACCCTGGACGAACGTCGAGAGCACGAGCAGGGGAATGTTGATCGCGTCGGTATAGATCAGCAGCGCGACCATGGCGAAGGTGACGGCGATCAACGCCTGGCCGCCCAACAGCAGCATCCGTTTCGAGACCCGGTCCGCGATCACGCCGCCGAACGGCGCTGTCAGGATCGTCGCCAGGCCCATGCCAACGGCGACCGTCCCAACGTCTCCGTTTCGGCCCGTGAGGTCGAACGCGACCACTCCCTGGACCACCCAGGACATCGCGAAAGCGAGGAACGAGATCGTCGTCCCGGCCCAGAGGATCCGGTAGTGCGGGTCGCTCAGCGACGTGAAGGTGTTCTTCGCCCACGCCGAAACCATTAGCTGCATCCTAACGGTTTCGGGCGAAAGCGGCCATGCCGTTCTACACGAACCCGCGCATCTTGATCACCTTCGCCACCCGTTCGATCCCGATATCGAAGGCCGCCTGGCGGGGAAGCGTGCCGTCTCGCTCCGCTCGCGCCATCAGTTCGGCGAACGAGACCATCATTCGCTTCTCCAGCTCGGTGAGCACCTCTTCGAGCGGCCAGCGGAACTGTTGAATGTTCTGCGTCCATTCGAAGTACGAAACCGTCACCCCTCCGGCGTTCACGAGGATATCCGGGAGGACCGTGATCCCCCGCGAGGCGAGGATCGTATCCGCCGCCGGAGTCACCGGATGGTTGGCTCCTTCGACGACGACGCGTGCCCGTATCTCGCGGGCGTTCACTCCTGTGATCACTTCGCCCAGAGCCGCTGGCACCAGGTAGTCGCAGTCCACCGTGAGGAGCTGGTCGTTCGTGATCGGTTCGGCATCCGGGAATCCGGCCACGGAACCGGCGACTGCGAACCACCGGTCGAGCGCGGCCACGTCGATCCCGTTCTGGTTCTCGATCCCGCCCTTTACGTCGCTCACGGCGACAACGACGAAGCCCATCGCCGTCGCCACCCGACAGGTCCACGAGCCGACGTTGCCATATCCCTGCACGGCCACGCGGATTTCGCCTGGAGCGACGCCTTCGCGCTTGGCGAACTCCCGCATACAGGTCGAAACGCCTCGCCCGGTCGCCTGGTCGCGGCCATAGCTGCCGCCCAGCTCCACGGGCTTCCCGGTCACGATTCCCGGCGTGTAGCCGTGCATCTGGCCATAGGCGTCCATCATCCATGCCATCGTCTGGGCGTTTGTGCCCATGTCCGGCGCCGCGATATCCCGCGCCACGCCCAGGAGCATCGAAATATGCTGCGTGTACGTTCGCGTCAGTCGGTTCAGCTCGGTCTCGCTCATTCGCGTCGGGTCGCACATCACGCCACCCTTGGCCCCGCCGAACGGCAGATCCATGAGCGCGCACTTGTACGTCATCAGCATCGCCAGCGCCCGGACCTCGTCGATATCGGCCTGTGGGTGGTAACGGACGCCTCCCTTGTACGGCCCCCGGGCGCCGTTGTGCTGCACCCGGTAGCCCTCGAAGATCCTGAGGCTGCGGTCGTCCATGCGCACCGGGATCTGGGTTCGTATCTCCCGCCACGGCGTGCGCAGGAGCTCCAGGATCTCCGGCTCCAGCTTCAGGCGTTCGGCCGAGCTGTAGACGGATGAAAGCACCGCCTCGCTCGGCGAGAGGCGCCTCTCGCTGGTTTGCTCTGGGATCGCGATCGCTACGGCCACGGCTGTTCCTCCTGGGCGCTGTCGCCCGCATCTACGCTGTCTATTGTCCGCCCATGGCGAGGAGCCCCGCCACCCTCCGGTTCACTGACTTTTCTCGTCCCCCTTTCATCCCTCAGACTGTTCGCCATGAGCAAGGTTTTCATCACCCGGACGATCCCTGGGCCCGCGCCCGAGACCCTCGCCGCCGCCGGCCACGAGGTCGAGATCTGGCCCGGCGAGCTACCCCCTCCTCGCGAAGCCCTGGCCCAACGCCTGGCCACGGCCGACGCCGTGATGACGATGGTCACGGACCGTATCGACGCGGAGCTCATGGCCTCCGCCCCGCGCCTTCGCGTCATCTCCAACATGGCCGTCGGCTACGACAACGTCGCGCCTTCCGATGCGGACGCGGCCGGCATCTGGCTAACGAACACGCCGGGCGTCCTCGCCGATACCACCGCCGATCTCGCCTTCGGGCTGCTCATGGCGGCCGCCCGCAACATTCCCCAGAGTGAACGCGACACCAGGGTGGGCGGCTGGAAGACGTGGTCGCCCACCGGCTGGCTCGGCCTCGATGTCCACGGCGCGACGCTCGGCATCGTCGGTCTCGGCGAAATCGGGACGGTGATGGCGCGCCGCGCGCGCGGCTTCGAGATGCGCGTTCTCTACGCCAGCCGCACCGCCAGGCCCGAGGCGGAGGTGATGCTCGGCGTCCAACGCGCCAGCCTCGAGGATCTGCTTCGCGCCTCGGATTTCGTCTCCATCCACACCCCGCTCACGCCCGAAACCCGCCGTTTCATCGGCGCGCCGGAGTTCGCCCTGATGCGGTCGCACGCCATCCTCATCAACACCGCCCGTGGCGGCGTCATCGATCAGGACGCTCTTGTCGAAGCATTGCGCTCAGGCACGATCGGCGGCGCTGCCCTGGATGTCATGGAGCCAGAGCCTCTACCGCTCGCTCACCCGCTCTACAGCTTCCCGAACGTCGTCCTCACGCCCCACATCGGCAGCGCCAGCCACGCGACACGCAGCCGGATGGCGAGCATGGCGGC
>JANMTH010000677.1:0-4094 GCA_031390305.1 Thermoflexaceae bacterium | reverse complement strand
CGGATTGTTCAGGCCGTAGGGGAGGTCGAACTGGCCGTGGGGCGCTCCCCAGGCGTCGGCGCCGAGGTAGGCGCGGGAGGGGTTCCAGGGGGCGGAGGCGGACGAAGGGGCCGGCACGGTGGCGGTGAGGCAGATGCAGGTATCGCAGGCGCCCGCTTCGATGGCGGCGACGGCGCGCCAGAGCATCCCCGTCGCGGTCGCTCCGCCGAGATCGACCACTTCGGCGAAGTTGGCGGCGATGCCAAGGTACTCGACGAGAGCGGCGGGGCCGAAGAGGGGCGATTCGGGGATGGCGTGGCTGAGGACGCCATCGATCTCGCCAGGCTCGATGCCGGCGTCGTCACAGGCTTCGCGGGTGAGACGGGAGAAGGCTTCGAGGGTGAACATCGGCTCGGCCCAGCGGCGTTGAGGAGCCCATTCTGTGAATCCGGCGATGGCGGCGCGGCGTTGTGGCATGGGCGGCTCCTCTCAGTCGGGCGCATGGTAGCGCGAACGGTCGCCGGGCGAAAACGGCGGGCGTTCACGTGTTCGCGTGCTACACTGCTTCACGTGGAGGTGCGATGTGGCTACTCGGAACGTGACTCTGGCGCTCGATGAGGCGATGCTCCGCGAACTGAAGATTATCGCCGCGCGGCGGGGCACATCGATGTCGGCAATCGTGCGTGAGCAAATCGAAGAGGTGGTGGCACGTGGCGAAGGGGACGGACTGAGCGCGGAGTTCCTGGCCGCGCGTGAGCGTGCGCTGGCGCTCATGCGTAAGGGATCGTATCGACTCCCGGAAGGGTACAAGTTCAATCGCGACGAACTCTATGACGATCGCTGAGTTCACCGACACTAACATCCTCTCCTACGCCCATGCCGACGGCGAAGACGCGCGCATAGCTGGAGCAAAGCGACTGATGGATCGCCTCTGGGAGCAGGGCGGGGGAATGTTAAGCACGCAGGTTCTCGCGGAGTTCTACCGGGCATGCGTTCGCAAGCAACGGCTCTCACCATCCGCGGCGCGCGAGATGGTTCGCGTCTACACGCCCTGGCAAGCACACAGCGCCACACCGGAGAACGTCCGGGCGGCAATCGACCTCTCGATCGAGCACACTCTCTCGTTTTGGGACGCGCTCATTGTCGTGAGCGCGCTGGCGATGGGGGCGCGCATCCTGTGGTCTGAGGATTTGCAGCATGGCCGCCGGTTCGGCGGACTTGAGGTTCGCAACCCCTTCATCTGACGGCCCACGGCGCCCGCCGCTGCCGTAGAATGCGGCCACTGGAGGCCGAACCTATGGCTTACGAACAGATCCTCTTCGAACAGCGCGGGCGCGTTGGCGTTATCACCCTGAACCGGCCGGAGCGGCTGAACGCCTGGAACGACGTGATGATGGGCGAGATGCGCGACGCTATCGAGCGGTGCAACGAGGACGCCGGCGTCGGAGCGATCGTCTTCACGGGCTCGGGCCGGGCCTACTGCGCGGGCGCCGACATCGGCGGCTGGGCGCGGCAGCTGGAGGGCGGCGGCGTGCGCGCTTCGGCGACGGCTGGCGAGGACAACTGGCTGGCCTTCCTGAACCGCATGCCGAAGCCGACAATCGCGGCGATCAACGGCGCGGCGGTCGGCGTCGGGATCACGCACGTGTTGCCGATGGACATCCGGATCGCGAGCGAGAGCGCCCGCTTTGGCTTCTTTTTCGTGAAGATGGGCCTGGTGCCGGAGCTGGCGAGTTCGTACTACCTGCCGCAACTCGTCGGCACGGGCCGCGCCCTCGAGTGGTGCCTGACGGCGCGAATGGTCGAGCCGGCGGAGGCGCTTGCGGCGGGCCTGGTGACCGAGGTCACGTCGCCGGAGGCGCTGCTCGACCGGGCGGTGGCCACAGCGGAGATGGTGGCCGCGCAGCCAGCGGGCGCGGTCCGGCGAATCAAGCAGATCTTCCGGGAGAACGCGGCGGACATGAACGTGCAGACGGTGATGCTGCGTGAGGGCGCGGCGCTTGCGGCCTGCCGCACGGAGCCGGACCATCGCGAGGCGGTGCAGGCGTTCATGGAGAAGCGAGCGCCGAAGTTCGGGCGGTAGGCGAGCGGGGGACGCGGCAGCGAAGCGTGCCTTTTCACCGCCCCGCGAACAGCCACGTGCGGCCGGGATTCTCGTCCGCGCTTCAGGGGATGTGGTTCCGGGTCGATGATAGTGCGGATGAGCGATTTCACCGTCAGGGCCTGGGCCACCCTTCGAAAGCTTCGCGTCCGGCCGCTAGGCTGGGTGGCGGTGATCGCGGTGTCGGCGTTGCTGATCGGAGGCGGTTGGTACGCCAACTCCCAGCGGCTGCGCGCAGCCGAAGGCCGGGCTACAAGCGCGGCCCTCACTCGCCTCCATCTTGCGACGGGCGAGCTGAATGCGCTGAAGTGGGAATTGATCGCTTCCGGGGGTTCCGAGGAGGTAGAACGCGAACTTGATGCCCAGCTCGTGGTGGCGGACGGGGCCGCCGAGGCGGTGCGTGAGCAGGACGGCGACGACCATGGGGTGCTCGCGCTGCTCGCGGTCTACCAGGAGTACGGCGAGTTGCTTCTGGAGGAGGCGGCCATCCTGAGGACGGGAGATGTGGTTGGCGCGCGGGAACTGGATGAGGAGATGGTGGACGCTACCTTCGCCTTGCTCAATGAAGCGATCATCCGCGAATCAGACGAGCATTCGAAGGAGGCCACGACGCAGGAGTTCGCGACCGTCCTGATTTCGGCCATGGCGGCGGTTATCGCGATGGTCGTGGCGGTCGGCACATCCGTGGCCGTCCTTCACGGACGAGGCGCCGCTCTTGCGGCGGCGGCAGAGCGCGCGGCCCTCCGCCGTAGCGAGTCGCGCTTCCGCTCGCTCGTCCAGCACGCCACCGACCTGGTGACGGTGATCGACGCGCAGGGCGTGGTGAAGTACGCCAGCCCCTCCAGCCTCGGCGTTATGGGTTATTCGCCGGAGACGCTGGTTGGGCGGGGAGTGATGCACCTGCTCCACCCCGAAGACCGCGCACTGGCCGCTGAAACGATCGCGGCGGCCGTGCAGGATGGGAGCGCGGGGCCACGCCAGGTGGTCCTGCGCCTCCTGCACGGCCGGGGCGATTACGTCTTCTTGGAAGTGCTGGTTCGCAGCGTGCTCGAAGACCCTTCCGTGGCGGGGGTGATTCTCAATTCCCGCGATGTCACCGAGCGAATGCTCGCCGAAGCAGATCAACGCCGCCTGACTTCGGTCATCGCGGCGACGACCGACCTTGTTGCTGTGAGCGGGCTGGACGGGCGCGTCACCTTCATGAATCGTGCGGGCCGGACCTTGCTTGGCGTGGGGGACTCCGGTGAGCAGCCACTCCTTTCGCAATTCGCACCTGCGGCAGCGTGGCGGGAGATCGAAACGGCGGCGATAGCGACCGCGGTTGCCTCTGGCGGGTGGTCGGGGGAGTCCTCGTTCTTGAGTGCGAAGGGGGACCTCGTATTCGTTGAACTCGAAGTCCTCGGACACCAAGACCCCGCCGGTGACGTCGCGTACCTCTCGTGGATCGCGCGGGATGTGACGGACCGGAAACGCTTCGAGGCCCAGATGGTCCATCTTGCGAACCACGACTCGCTGACGGGGCTTTGGAATTGGCGTCGCTTCGAAGACGAGCTGAGCAATGAGTTGGTTCGGACCAGGCGCGCCGGATCAGAGAGCGCCTTGCTCTTCCTTGACATCGACAACTTCAAGGCCGTCAACGACGAGTTCGGCCACCATTCCGGGGACGACCTGCTGCGAGCGGTGGCGGGCGCCATCAAGGCGGTCACGCCGGAGGGTGGCATGCTGGCCCGTCTCGGGGGGGACGAGTTCGCTCTTCTCCTCGAAGGCCACGGCCTCGCCGCGGCGACCGCGCTTGCCGAAGAGCTGCGGATTCGGATTCGCAACCAGCGGGCAGTCCTCAACGGACATAGCGTCGCGGTGACGGCGAGCATCGGCATCGCGCTTATCCCTGAGCACGGGCGCACGTCCCAGGAGCTGTTGATGCACGCCGACCTGGCGATGTACGAAGCGAAGGAGGACCGTGACAGCGTCCACGTGTTCTCGCCCGAGTCGGACTACGGCGCCGGGCTGACGG
>JANMTH010000666.1:0-2615 GCA_031390305.1 Thermoflexaceae bacterium | reverse complement strand
ATCGCCCACCAGCCCCGAACATCTGTTCTGAGTCGGTCGGGCCGTATGGCGCGGCCGCAACTCAACATCCCCCTCAACCGACAGGCCGAATCAGAGGCCCGACCAAAGGGGAGGCTGAGCGGTGCTACGAGCCGCGCTCGGGGCACAGGCTGCGGAACGGACGCGCGGGGCCTATCGTTGTACCGGTAGTGCGCATACTGCTTGCTCTGCTCGTCGTATCCTGTGTTAGCGTCGTCGGCGCTGCCTGTGGCGGCTCAGCTGCTCCTGTTGCATCGACGGCTGATCCGACGGTCCCGGCGACTTCCCTTTCCTCGCCAACCCCGACCGAGGCGCCGTGGAATCCGATCTACGGCTACGACCCCGGCACAAGCACCGGCGTCGCTGAGGTCGACCGGGTTATGACGGCGATCGCATCGCTCGACCTGGAGGCCCTGGCGGCCCTCACGTACATCGACGAACACCCCTGCCTTGACGACCGCCACGCCCCCACTGCGTATTGGTGCCTCCCGGGGACCGAACCAGGCACGCCGATCCGGCTTGTGCATGCGGAGTTCTGTGCCGGGAGCGGCGTGTTTCCAGGTTCCGAGGTCTTCGCGATCTACCGGCCGCTGCTCGATAGCCGTCCGCGGCTGTGGGGACTCCAGGAGTTGCCAGCGGACTACCCGTCGTCAAAGCGACCTGGAGTCCCGAAATCGCGGTACATGCTCTTCGTTGTCTCTGGGGGAGACCCGCCAAGCGGCTTCACGATCAGGTTGACCGCCGATGGGCTGATTCAGGGCATCGGTTACGGCTGCGGCGACCGTCCGGAGAAGATCTGGGACGCGTGGCTCGGGACGGCACAGCCTTTGCTCGCACCGCCGGCGGCGCCACGGCCGCGGTGATGTCGCGTTGGCTGAGGGCCTGGCCGCCTGGCCGACCCATTGCGCCGACCCAAGCTGTTAAGCTTGGCGGCCAATGGATAGCGAGCAACCGCCGTCGGCCCGCCTGATCGAACTGGCGCGAGAAGCGCTTGCGGCGGACGCGCGCGTGCTGGTCGCCTACCTGTTCGGAAGCTTCGCACGCGGCACCGCGGCGGAGAAGAGCGACCTCGACATCGCGGTGCTGTTCGCCGAGCGCATCGATGCCCGCCTCGGCGGACCGCTGGACGAGCTTCGCGACGCCGTCGAGCGCGCCTGTGGGCGCCGGTGCGACCTGATCGACGGGCGAGCCGCGCCGGCCGACCTGGTGCACCGGGTGCTTCGTGACGGGCAGCTACTGGTGGAACGCGACCGCTCGGCCCGCATCGCCTTCGAGGTGGCGCGCCGGAACGAGTACTTCGACCTGCTTCCGTACCTGAGGCAGTACCGGCGGCGAGGTATAGAGAGCCTGATTTCATCGCGTAGGAGTTGAACGATGCCCGATTCCACTGAGTCCATAGCCCCAGATGAGGCGCTGCCGGAGCCTGTGCGTAATGCGCGGCCGGCGCGCCGGATGCGCGATGCTTTCGAGCCGGTTGCGATGCACAACATCGGTTCCCGGGTGATCCTTGAGCGGGCGGGAGCGCCGGAGTTGGACTTCGCCGCCGGGTACGTCTGGGGGCGGGCCGCGCCGATGGGCGAACCGGTCGCGGAGGTGGTTGTCGCGGCGTTCGGTGTATTCGAGCCGGGCCTGATTAGCGCCGCCTACGAGCGCGGGCGGAAGGCCGTGAGCCGCGACGCGCTGCTCGCCGCTCAGGCCGCTGTGACCGCTGAAACTCTGGGCGCCGTGCTGGGGGACGCCGATGTCTCGGGCGTGGTTACGGCGTTACGGCGCGGCGTCGAGGCGGCCGACGGGACGGGGCGGGCGCTCTTCTCGGGGCTGGTTTCGCTGCCCTGGCCCATTGAGCCGGCGGCGCAACTGTGGCGGGCGTGCAACCTGCTGCGCGAGCACCGTGGCGATAGCCACATCGCGGCCTCGATCAGCGCCGGGCTGGACCCTGTGGCGATGAACATCGTGACGGAGCTGTGGCTGGGGATGCCGCTCGGTCCGTACACGGCCACGCGCGGCTGGAGCGAGGCGCGGATCGCGGCCACGGTGATGGCGCTGGAGCAGCGCGGGCTGGTGGCCGCGGGCGAGTTGACGGCGGCGGGCCGGCGGTTGCGGGACCGTATCGAGGAGCGTACTGACGCCATGGAACAGGGAATCGTTGAGGCGATCGGTGCTGACTTCGAGGCAGTCGTGGCGCAGCTAGGGGAGTGGGCGGAGCGGTGTATCGCGGCGAAGACGTTCACGGCCGATGTCTTCAAGCGGGCGGCGGGCTGAGGAGCCGGGGGCGGGGAGATTTTGGAGTTTTGATTGCCGATTTTGGATTTGAGCGGGCCGCTCCCTTGGCGCGACAACTTCTGTCGCGGTGACACCGTACTGTTGCGGCTATGCAAGAGATGACGACGGCGGTTGTGGGGTTGAAGGCGTATTTCGTGAACGACCGTGGCCACGAGGTGGCTCCGGTCTCGGCGGAAGAGTGGCTGGGCTGGGTGGCGGCCAGCCGGACGCGTAATTGGTGCGAGGCTGATCCGCTGCTCGACTGGCTGAACCTCTATGGGGAGGCGGCGGGTTTCGAGCGGGACCCGGAGCCGGACCCGAGGACGGACTTCCGG
>JANMTH010000650.1:0-3719 GCA_031390305.1 Thermoflexaceae bacterium | reverse complement strand
CAGTCGCGGAGACGGTAGATGACGCTCCGTTTGCCCGTCCCCAGCGCCTCAAGGTGAGCGATGGCGGCCTTCACGCTCTGCCCCTGGGCCTTACCCGCGCGAACGCCGTCGAGCGGGCCGGAGTTCACCATCAGGCCATCTCCGGGCCAGGCCTCAGCCAGCGTCTCGCCATCGAGCGGCGTTCCCGGTGGCTGGACGACGACGCGGACGGCCAACCCGAATTTCCGCGCGAACTCGAAGTCACGCTGGTCGTGTGCGGGGACGGCCATGATCGCGCCGGTGCCGTACGTCATGAGCACGTAGTCGGCGATCCAGATCGGGACGCGTTCGCCGTTCACCGGGTTCAGGGCGTGGGCGCCGATGAACTCGCCGGTCTTCTCCTTCTCCGTCGATTCCCGTTCGATGTCGGTGCGGCGGGTCGTTTCGGCGATGTAGCCTTCGACCGCCGGGGCGCGTTCAGGCGTCGTCAACTTCGCGACCAGCGGGTGTTCGGGAGCGAGGACGAGGAAGGTCGCGCCCCAGAGCGTATCGGGACGGGTCGTGAAC
Organism: Thermoflexaceae bacterium; assembly: GCA_031390305.1. GTDB lineage: Bacteria > Chloroflexota > Dehalococcoidia > Tepidiformales > Tepidiformaceae > JANMTH01. The sequence goes on along the minus strand of JANMTH010000650.1, from coordinate 3,173 downwards.
ACCTCAATCGGGTCGCCTTCTTCCGAGGCGAAGACGACGGACGCTCCTTCGCTGCGGCCAATCCAGTTCGTCTGCATGTCGCGGATCATGGGTGGCCAATCGAGGTCCGGGTACTCCAGGAGTTCATCGGCGTAGCGGGTGGTGCGGAAATACCACTGGTCCAGGTTCTTCTTGATCACCGGCGTGCCGCAGCGCTCGCAGTGGCGGTCGTCGCCCCACACCTGTTCGCGGGCGAGGGTGGTGTTACAGCTCGGGCACCAGTCCACGGGCGAGAGCTTCTTGTAGGCCAGGCCGTGTTCGAAGAGCTTGATGAAGAACCACTGTGTCCAGCGGTAGTACTCCGGGTCGCTGGAGATGATCTCGCGGTCCCAGTCGAACATTGTGCCCATGGACTTCAGCTGCTGGCGCATCCGGTTGATGTTGTCGTAGGTCCGGATCATGGGGTGGATGCCATCCTTGATGGCGGCGTTTTCGGCGGGCAGGCCAAACGCGTCGAAGCCCATCGGGAAGAGGACGTTGTAGCCGCGCATGCGGAGATAGCGAGCGCGCGCGTCGGAGGGGGTCATCGGATACCAGTGGCCGATGTGCAGGTTGCCGCTGGGGTAGGGCAGCATGGTGAGGGCGTACCACTTCTTGCGCGTGGTATCGATGCGGGCGCGGTAGAGGCCATCGGCCTCCCAGTGGGACTGCCACTTCGGTTCGATGGCATGGGGATCATAGCGGTCGGCCATTTCCGGTCACCTCGAAAGTACCTGAGTCGTGGGGGAAAAAGAACGCCCCGGAGAACCGGAGCGAGGCCGCGAAGACGCCCCGCCGGCTATGCGCCGCGGGGCGGGGTAAGGCGGAGGCTGCGCCCTGATCGTTCCATCATCCGGTCTATCGTAGCCAATCGGTCAGCCGCCGTCACCTTCGTTGGCTGGCGGTTCGGGGGCCTGCCTGTTGCGGTGGCTCTCTCCCCGCCGGTAGATCCATGCCGAAACCGGCGCGAGTTCGAGGAGAAGGACGACGGCGACCGTGATCCCGAGCGCGCTCAGCCAGAGCTTCGCCGCCACGAGGAGGCCAACGGCGGCCACGACCCAGACCGTCGCCGCCGTGGTCACGCCGGCAACATCGCCGTGACGGCGTTGGATGACGAGGCTCGCACCGAGAAAGCCGACGCCCTGGACGACGCCAGCGGCGATCCGGTCGTCGTTGGTGACGCGAAAGGAGATCAGGCCGAAGACAGCCGCCCCGGCGCAGACGAGACCGCTCGTGCGGACGCCGGCTTCGTGCCCGCGAAACTCCCGCTCCAGGCCGATGATGGATCCGAGGGCCGCGGCGAGCAGCATCCAACCGAGGATCTCGAGCTGATCGGCGTTGCTCATGGCCGGTAGTGGGCGACCACGAGCGTCTCGTAGGCTCGGGCGGCGGAACAGTGACGGCAAGTGAGGTACCACATCCAGGTATCGTCCGGCTTACGGCCGTAGCGCGCTCCCGCCATCGTCACGGTTTCGTTCAGGGCCTTGCGCAGTGCGCCAAGGGAAGCCGGGACGAGCCGCGTGAAGACGACGCCGCCGGGCCGTTCGACGCCGTTCAGGCCATCGGGCACGTCCTCGATCTCCAGCATCACCGGCCGCCGGAACTTGCCCGCCCCGAGAAGGATCATCGCGTCTGGGGGCACCGTCGCGCCCACCGCGGCGGCGCGGGCGAGGAGCGCTTCCCTCGCCGCGGGGTAGCCGAGTGGCACGCCAGCGGCCGCCATCAGCGTCGTCGTCAGAAAGGCGATGTCGGCCCAGTCGCTCTCGACTTCGTGCCAGTCCGTGGGGTCCAGGCGAGGACAGGCGCAGCTATCGGCCGGTTCGTCCACCAGCGGTTCACTGGCGGCGGCCGGCGGGGGAGCGCTAAACGTTGGGCGGGAGACCCGACGCTTCGAAACCGGAACCGGGACACGGCGGCGTTCAGGCATGGGCGGAGCATAGCAGAGGCTTCGCCCTCACCGAACCGCGTCCAGCGCCAGCCACACGGCGGCCAGCGGCCCCAGGGAGAACGTTCCCTCGACGCGGCTGCCTTCGCTGATCCCGGCGGTCGAGACGAGGACGCGGCCGCCCTCGGGCAAGGGGATCGCGACGGCTTCGAGCGAGGTATTGGCGGCGACCAGAACGCGACGCCCTTCGTACGAGCGAATGAAGGCGAACACGCCGGGCGGCGCGACGAAATCCCGCCAATCGCCGGAGTGAAGGGCCGCTTCAGCCTTCCGAAGGCGAATCGCGCGGCGGTAGAGCGCAAGCATGGAGGAGCCGTCAGCATCCTGGGTGGCGACGTTGAGCTCGGCGGGGCCGTAGGGCAGCCAGGGCTCGGCGGCGGAGAACCCACGTGTCGCCGAGCCGTCCCACTGCATGGGCGTCCGTTCGGGGTCGCGGGATTCCCAGAAGAAGCGCGAGGGGTCGAGAAGGCGGTCTTCGGGGATGGCGACATCTTCCATCCCGATCTCTTCGCCGTAGTAGAGGAACGGCGTCGCACGCAGGCCGAGGAGAACGAGGGCGGCCGCCCGTGCCCGCTCCGCGCCCCGGCCATCGGCGTTGTGGCGGCTGATGAACCGTGATCGGTCGTGGTTTCCGAAGGCGTAGCAGGGCTGCGCGCCGGGAAAGAGGGCCTCTTCGTATCGTTGGACGATCTCCCGCAACTCATCCGCTTCCCAGTTCGTGTGCTGGCCGTCATGGCCGATGAACGAGAAGTTGAACGCGAGGTGAAGCCCCGGCGCGCCATCCACCGTGAGGTAGTACCAGGCGAGCTGGGCGGGTGACCCGAAGACCTCACCGACCGTCACCGAGCCCTGGTAGGCATCCATCACCTGGCGGATGCCCGCGACGGCGCCGTAGACGTCGGGCCAGTTGCGGCTGTAGGTCCAGAGGAGCTGGTCGGCGTCGCGGTCGCCGGGCCGCCAGTTCGGGTTCGGCGGGTTGTCCGGCATCTCAGGGTGCTTGAGGACCATCCCCATGACGTCGATCCGGAAGCCATCGACCCCGCGGTCCATCCAGAAGCGAAGCGCGGCGTGCATCGCTTCCACCACGTCGGGGTTGCGCCAGTTCAGGTCGGGTTGTTCGCGCAGGAAGGAGTGGAGGTAGTACTGCCCCGTTCGCTCGTCGAACTCCCAGGCGGAACCGCCGAAAACCGCCCGCCAGTTGTTGGGCGGC
>JANMTH010000491.1:0-1948 GCA_031390305.1 Thermoflexaceae bacterium | reverse complement strand
GCCGCCAAGGACGGCATCTCGGCGGAGGCCGCGTATCGAGCTGTGACCGGCGGCTTCCTCGAAGCCGAGGAATTGTACGACCTGGTCATTCCCCGTCGCACATTCGATCGGCGCCGGCAAGAGAAACAGCCGCTGACTGTGGCGGAGTCCGACCGACTCCTGCGCGCTGTCCGTGTCGTAGTCCGGGCGATCGAGGCACTCGGCAGTCCCGAGAAGGCGAGAGCCTGGCTTCGCAGCCCCAATCGTGCGCTGCGCGGTGAGGAGCCCATGGCGCTTCTGGAGACCGACATCGGCGCGCGAATGGTGGAGCGCACACTCGGGCGTCTCGAGCACGGTGTGTACAGCTGACCATCGACGGTACCTCTCGTGCTCGCCTGGCGGATTGCGCGCCGTTCCTTCCAGCCGCTCGATGGTGAGGGTGCACGCCTCAACGGCGGCCGCTGGAACAGCGAGGGAAAGGCGGTCATCTACACTTCGGAGTCGCTCTCCCTAGCGGCGCTCGAGTATCTCGTTCACGTCGACCCCTTGGGCGCCCCTGATGACCTGGTCGCGGTGGAGATCGAGCTCCCCGCTAAACGTGGGTTCGGCGCGGTCGTTGATCCGGACCGGTTTCCGGCGGGCGACTGGCGCGAGTATCCGGCTCCCGAGTGGCAGGCGGAGCTCGGGGACCTCTGGGTGGACGACGGGACCTTTCTCTGGCTGGCAGTCCCGTCCGCGATCGTGCCGGAGGAGCACAATATCCTCATCAACCCGGCTCACCGGGGAATGCGTGAGGTTCGCGTGACGTCGACACGCGCGTTTGGGTTCGACAAGCGCTTGCTCTGAGCAGGGCGGCGACCCCAGCATGGAGGCTAAGCCTCACCGAGGAGCGAGTCGGTGACGACCTCGTGCAAAAAGCAACGGCGCCCTCTCAGGCGCCGTTGCTGCTACATGGACCTTCACGGGATGGAGGCGCGGGGAATCGAACCCCGGTCCGAGACAAGATCGACCACAGCGTCTACGTGCGTATCCCACTGATTGATGTCTCCAACGGCTGGCCAGTAGGCAGCCCACCGCTGGATAAGCCTTCAAAGTCTTCGCTCACCGCCGGAAGGCGCAACGGTGACCTAGCCCGGATTTTCGATACCCGCGAAGCCGCCCCAGGCGGGCTTCCTCACGGGCACTGCTGATCGTAACTAGAAGTTACGCAGCAAGCGCCATGTTTGAGTTGGCAGTTGTGATTCTTCCCGAGTGTTTTACCAGGATCCCGAGGACCTGGGCACGCAGCCACGGCTTCACCAACCCCGTCGAAGCCAGTCGCCCCCGTTCCAACAAAGCTAGCAGACTCCCCGCCCCATGTCAACGAAAAACCACACCCAAGACAGGAGCGACGCCAAGCGGCTAACTGCTCTGCGGTAAGTTGTTTAGCGGAGCAGACCTCACCCGGTTTCTCCCCTCCGCCTTCGCCCGGTACAAGGCCTTATCGGCCGCGGGGAACAACGTCTCCCGCGTCCGCGCACTCTCCGGGAAGCTCGCCACCCCGAACGACGCCGTCACCGGGATCGCCTTCCCGTTGAACCCGATCACCCGCGTCTCGATCGTCTGCCGCAGCCGCTCAGCCAGCTCGCACGCCCCGGTCAGCGTCGTCTGCGGCAACAGCACCGCCAACTCCTCCCCGCCGTACCGCGCACAGACGTCCACCGTCCGCACCTTCTCCCGGAAGATGCCGGCCACCGCCCGCAGCACGGCGTCGCCCGCCTCGTGCCCGTGCGTGTCGTTCACGATCTTGAAGAAGTCGATGTCGGCGATGATCAGCGACACGCTGTTCCCGTAGCGGTCGGTCTCCGTGAGCGCGCGCGCGAGCTGCTCGTCGAAATGGCGGCGGTTGGCGAGACCTGTGAGCTGGTCGGTGCGCGCGCGGTGCGTCACCTCCGCGATCTCCCACACGGTCTCGAGCGACAGCGTCGCC
>JANMTH010000478.1:0-1772 GCA_031390305.1 Thermoflexaceae bacterium | reverse complement strand
GCCTTCCTGGGTGGCTGCGGCTTCATCGTCGGCCTGCTGGGCGCCGCGGCGGCGAGCGTCTTCCCGGTGATGCTGCACTCGACGTTCGACTCCGCTTACTCGATCACCGCTCAAGCCGGGGCAGTGGGCGGGGACGGGCTGGGTCTCGCCATTGTGTGGTGGCCCGTAGCCATGGCCCTTTCTGTCGCCTACTTCATCGTGGTCTTCCGACAGTTCGGCGGCAAGGTGCGAATGGCGACACCCATTCGTTGAAGCGGTCGATTCCTCCTGACCTCCGAAATCGGGCGCACGATTCGCAATAAAGTCGAGGCCGCCATGGATCACCAACCCTCGGTCGGACGAAGCGTCCTGCGCCCCGACGGTCTGGCCAAGGTCACCGGCAAAGCCCTCTACCTGGACGATCTCACCGAGGGCTTCTGCTTCCACGGCGTCACCGTTCGCTCGCCGCACGCGTCGGCCCTGATCGCGTCGATCGATTCGTCCTCCATGACCGACCCTGAGGTGAGAGTCCTCACCGCCAGGGATGTCGGGCCGCGGAACTCGGTGCACCTGATTCAGGACGACTGGCCGATTCTGGCCGACCGTCGCGTCAACCACGTTGGCGAGCCGGTGGCGCTGGTGGTCGCCCCCACGCTGGCCCGCGCCCGGGCCGCGGCCGCCGTGGTCCAGGTCACGTACGATGTCCTGAAACCGGTCCTGAACCTGGATGAGGCGCTCGCCGGCGACCCGCGGACGAACGGCGGCCTGAACGTCCTTTCCGAGTGCAAGATCGATCACGGCAACATCTACCAGGGGTTCGCCCAGGCGGACGTAATCATCGAAGGCGAGTATTCGACCGGCCACCAGGAGCATGCGTACATCGAACCCCACGGGGTCATCGCCACCCCAACCCTGGACGCGGCTTCCGTCTTCAAGGGCGTCGACATCGTGGGCTCGCTGCAGTGTCCGTACTACGTCCACAAAGCGCTCACCTATCTCTTCGGGTTTGGGGACGACGCCATTCGGGTTCGGCAGTCGGTGACCGGAGGCGGCTTCGGGGGCAAAGAAGACTACCCGGACATGATCGCGGCGCACGCGGCGCTCCTGGCCCGCGCCTGCGGCAAGCCGGTGAAGATCCTATACGAGCGGCAGGAAGACATCATCGCCACCACCAAACGTCATCCCTCCCGCGTGCGCCATAAAACCGGGGTCAAGCGCGACGGGACGCTCGTCGCCATGGACATCAACGTCCTCCTCGATGGCGGCGCTTACGTGACCCTCTCGCCGGTCGTTCTCTCGCGCTCCGTCCTTCACGCGGCGGGCGCTTACGCGTGCCCCAACGTGCGGATACGCGGACGCGTCCTCGCCACCAACACCGCACCCAACGGGGCCTTTCGGGGCTTCGGCGCGCCTCAGAGTCTCTTCGCGGTGGAGCGTCAGATGGACAGGATCGCCCGGACCCTCGGCCTCGACCCGTTCGCGGTACGCCGTCGCAACGCCTACCGGGAAGGCGATATCACGCCGACCGGCCAAGTTCTCAAGGAAAGCGTGAGTGCCGTCGCCGTCCTGGAGAGGGCGAAAGGAGCCACCCGCTTCACCGAACGGTACGCGGCGAACGAGAAGGCGCGGCAGAACCGAAAGGACGACGGGAAGCCCCTGGCCGGCATCGGCCTGTCGCTTTTCTGGCACGGCTCCGGCTTCACCGGCAACGGCGAGAGGCGGCTGATGTCGAAAGGCGCCGTCCGTCTGCGTCCCGACCTGAAGATCGAGGTCCTTTCCTCATCCACCGACTT
>JANMTH010000366.1:0-5185 GCA_031390305.1 Thermoflexaceae bacterium | reverse complement strand
CTGAGTACGAGTTCGAAGGGCCCGCCGCGGAATGGCAGGCGCAGCGAATCGGCGCGGACGACGGGGACAGCGAGCGGGCGGAGACGTTCGCGGGCGACTGGCGCGTTGACGTGCCATTGCTCCGTCGCATAGGCCCGCCCGGAGAACCCCGCCGATTCAAGAACCTCCCCGAATCGCTCCCCTCCGCCCGTCCCGAGGTCGAGAACGGCGCCTGCGTGGCGGACGTGACTGGCCGCTACGGCGACGTAGTCCCAGGGCGCCCGGCCCTCGGGGTAGGTGACCCCGGCGTGGTCGAACGACCAGCCAGAGAAGGCCGCCGCGTGGTCGCGGACGGCGAGCAGTTCAGCGAGCGTCGTTGCCATCGCGGCATCCTACGAGATCCTGTGCCCGGTGAGAGCGGCGGGAGGCCCGGTTACTCCGGGAAGAAGCTGGAGACGGGCGCGCTGAAGCCGGGGGCCGCTTCTTCGCCGCTGATCTCGTCGTTCTCTCCGAGGATGGTGCCGCTCCCGTCTGGGCGTCGCACGTGCACGCACCGGGCCTCCGGGTAGACGATCCAGACCCGGACTACACCAGCGGACAAGTACGCGCGGACCTTCGCCTCGATGTGTTCCGAAAAGTCCCAGGGTGTGAGCACTTCCGCGACCAGCTCGGGAGCCACCTCCAGGTGCGCTTCCTCCAGCCGGTGAAGGCGTGTCCGTGATATGTAGACAACGTCGGCGCGCGCGATACGTCGAGGCCGCTGGGGAAAAATCTGGAGCCCGGCGCCGCCACCAAGGACGTATCCTGCGCGTCCGGTCTGGGCGCTGAGTTCGCACGCGATCTGGGCCGCTATAACAGCCGAGAGCATCCCAAGGTTCCGCTCCACGAGACGCCCATCGTCGTCCAGCTCGTATGCGACGCCATCCTCCGCTTCAAGGTCCAAGAACTCCAGCGGGGTGTATTGTCGGCGCCGAGAGCGACGAGGCCAGGGGCGTGGCGGAGTTCCTGGACGCGCAAGGTCGAATCCCGTGGTGGTCACTCCAGTACGCCGTGGCACTTCTTGTACTTCTTGCCGCTGCCACAGTGACAGGGGTCGTTACGCCCCAGCTTCGATGCGAGCGCGGTCGCTGCCCGTGGGCCGCCGGCCGACTCGCCGCGATTGGTGCGGAGCTGTGCGGGCGCGGGAGCGGCGGACCGTCGCAGCACCGGCGCCGCTTTCGGCGCTGGCTCGCCACTGGCCACTGGCACGATTTCGCCATCGACGCCGGCTTCGGGATGGACCGCCAGGAGTGTCTCTGGGGCCGGCGACGGCGTCGGCTGGTACTCGATCGTCACCTTGAACACCGTCCGCGCCACCTGTTTGCGGATGTTCGCCTGGAGCTGTTGGAACATATCGTAGCCTTCGCGCTTGAAGGCCACGAGGGGATCGACCTGGGCATACGCCTGGAGCCCGATGCTGCTCCGCAGGTCGTCGACCGCGGTCAGGTGTTCGCGCCAATGGAAGTCGATCGTCTCGAGGAGGAGCCAGTGCTCGACCTTGCGCATGTTCTCCGCGCCGATCGTGTTCTCCAGCCCCTCGTAGCGCTCCTCGGCCCGCGCCATCATGTCCTCGACAGCCTCTTCGCCGAGTTCGATCAGCTCGTCTTCGCTCGGCAGGTCGTCCGGCGGAAGGATCTCGCGGAGCTCGTTGAGGAACACTTCGCGAGAGATGCGATCGTGCACGGCGACGCTTTTGCCCAGTTCGTCGATCTCATCGAGGACCATGCCGTGGACGTTGGCCCGCGTATCGACACCATCGAGGATCCGTTCGCGTTCACCGTAGATCACCTTGCGGTGCTCGTTGATGACGTCGTCGAATTCGACCAGCCGCTTGCGAATATCGAAGTTGTGGCCCTCCACCTTCGTCTGGGCCTGCTCGATCGCCCGCGCAACCATCCGTGATTCGAGCGGCATCTCCTCGGTCATGCCCATCTTCTGCATCATTCCGGGCACCCAATCCGGTGCGAAACGCTTCATGATGTCGTCGCCAAAAGAGACGAAGAAGCGGCTCGACCCGGGGTCGCCCTGGCGGCCCGCCCGGCCCCGGAGCTGGTTATCGATGCGGCGCGATTCGTGGCGCTCGGTGCCGATCACGTGCAGGCCACCCGCGTCGGCGATGCCCGCGCCGAGCTTGATGTCCGTGCCGCGGCCCGCCATGTTCGTCGCGATCGTTACGCCGCCTTCGGCGCCCGCGTCCTCAATGATGTGTGCTTCCCGCTCGTGCTGCTTGGCGTTCAGCACTTCGTGGATGATGCCCTTGCGCTTGAGCAGGTCCGAAAGGTATTCCGACTTCTCGATCGAGGTCGTCCCCACGAGCACGGGCCGGCGGGCGGCGTGCATCTGCTCGATCTCGTTGACGACGGCGTTGAACTTCGCCCGTTCGTTGATGTAGATGATGTCGGAGTTATCGAGGCGGACCATCGGCTGGTGCGTGGGTATCACGACTACGTCGAGGTTGTAGATCTTGTGGAACTCTTCAGCCTCGGTCTCGGCCGTCCCGGTCATACCGGCGAGCTTTTCGTACAGCCGGAAGAGGTTCTGGAAGGTGATCGTCGCGTAAGTCACGGACTCCCGTTGAATCGGAACGCCCTCTTTCGCCTCGACCGCCTGGTGAATGCCGTGGCTCCAGCGCCGTCCCGGCATCAGCCGGCCGGTGAACTCATCGACGATGATGATCTCGCCGTCCTTGACGACATAATCACGATCTACCCGCTTCAACACCTCAGCGTCCAGGGCGGCTTCGAGGTGACGGGCGAGGCGTGGGTCGCCCCCGAAGAGGTCGCCCGAACCGAGCGTCTTCTCGATCCGTTCGATGCCTTCCTCGGTCAATGCGACGTGCTTGGACTTGTGATCGACGACGTAGTCGGCCTCTTCGCGAAGGGCCTTCATGGCGCGCGCGAAGGAGAGGTAGGTCCCGCTCGCCTCTTCGGCCGCGCCGCTGATGATCAGCGGGGTGCGGGCTTCGTCGATCAGGATATTGTCGACTTCATCGACGATGGCGAAGTAGAGCGGGCGCTGCACCTTCTGTTCCCGCTCGCGGACCATGTTGTCGCGAAGGTAGTCGAAGCCGTACTCGTTGTTCGTGCCGTAGGTGATGTCGCAGGCGTAGGCGAAGCGCCGATCGCAGGGGCGAAGGTCGTCGAGGCCGCCAGTGCTGCCCTCTTCGCCTGGCCGGTAGCCTGGCTCGTAGAGATAGGAGACCCCGTTGTTCTGGACGACGCCGATGCTCATCCCGAGGGCGTGATAGACGGGGCCGTACCAGGCGGCGTCGCGCCGGGCCAGGTAGTCGTTCACCGTGACGACGTGGACTCCGCGGCCCGCCAGGGCGTTCAGATAGACGGGCGCCACGGCCGTGAGCGTCTTTCCCTCGCCGGTCCGCATCTCCGCGATTTTCCCCTCGTGGAGGACGACTCCGCCCATCAGCTGGACATCGAAGGGGCGCTGCCCCACCTTTCGCCAGGCTGTCTCGCGGGCGATCGCGAATGCATCGGGGAGGATCGCGACCAGCGTTTCGCCATCCGCCAGGCGCTCCTTGAGGGCGGCTGAACTCGCGAACAGCTCCTCGTCTGGCAGCGCCACGATCTCGTCGTTTCGGGCGTTTACGCCATCGACGATGGCGCGGAGGCGTTTCAGTTCTTTGTCGTTCGAATCGCCCAGAATGCGACCGATGAATTTGAGCTTGGGCATAGTGGCTCTCAGTGTACCGCACCGGGCGGGAGGAGATCGTTCAGGCCGGTGAGCGGGTAGGGAGCCCTCGCCCGCCCGATACTTCCCTCACGGCTCTCGTGCGTCGCTCGCCCGCGGCCGGGATGGACCGCTCCTTACACATCGTCCGGGCAAAGCTTCGGGTTGGCCGGCCTCTGGCGCCCGAAAGAGGCTACGAACTTCCGGTCACAGGTCCACAGCTCCGCCCCAACGTCATCCGCGCAAACCAGGTAGACAGCGTCGTAGATGTCGGACTGGCGAAAGCGCAGGGCGATTTCGTAGGCCCGATCGAGGAAGGGGCCAGGCTCCAGGGATTCGTGCCGAAGCCCGCCGAGAGGGATGCGGGCCTCGTCGGCCGACTCTGACGAGACGTTCCCCCGCCGTTCCGCTTTGAAGATGGCGCTCAAGGTTTCCTGCATGAAGAGGGTAGGCACGACTACTTCGCCGCCCCAACCGAGGAGATGTTCCGCTTCGGGGAGCAGCTGGCTCTGAATCAGCCCCCGCGAGCCGATGGACGCATCGAACACGCGCGTCACTTGGCCGACACCGGCCCCCAGTCTTCTTCCACATCGTCGTCCTCGTGCCAGTACGCGTCCCATTCCTCGTCCGTCATCACATGGCCTCCGGCGGCGACGAATGCCTCGTGCTCGCGGCGGACCCCGGCCATGAGCGCCGTCCTGATCCGGAGCGCCTCCGCCCGCTCCTCCTCCGTCAGAGGCGGAAGCGCCTTGTACTCCTCCACGGTCATCACACGTCCGTACCGGACACCCTCACTCATACCGCAAGTATACAGAATGTCGCCCGCACCTCCTCAATCCGCCCGGTTGGCACCCGTGCGGTGGTACATCGGCGCCCCGGTTCCGCCCTTCCGCAGGAGGATAACCTCGGCCAGCACGCTGATCGCGATCTCCTCCGGGCTCTCGGCGCCAATATCGAGCCCGATCGGGGTGCGCACTTTGGCCAGCTCCTCCGGGTCGAGCCCTTCATCGTTGAGGTGCTCCAACACCGCCCGCGTCCGCCGCTTCGACCCGATCATGCCGAGGTAACCAGCACCGCGCCCGAGGCAGCGCCGGAGCGAGAGCTCGTCCTGCTTGTGCCCCCGCGTGACAAGCACGATGGACGTGTTCCCGTTGATTGGGAAGCGGTCCAACCCTGTCTCGAAGTCTTCGCAGATAACCTCGTCGGCGCCGGGAAGCTTCTCCGCGTCGGCGAAGTCCTCGCGGTCATCAAGGACGGCGACGTGGTAGCCAAGGAAACTCGCCACGCGCGCCACGGAGCGTCCGACGTGCCCCGCCCCGACGACGAGGAAGACGGGCCGGTGCTCCACCACTTCGAGGTAGACGCTGGTGGCGTCCGCGACCACGCGCGGCGTCAGGCTTAAGCCCTGAGCGGCGCCTTCGCTCGCTCCCGCGGGCGCGGTCTCGGCGACGTAGACCGTCTCGGCCGCGTGCCGCGCGAAGGC
>JANMTH010000318.1:0-7306 GCA_031390305.1 Thermoflexaceae bacterium | reverse complement strand
GAGCGAAAGCAACCCGCTCAGCTCGTTGCGGCCGATATAGGCGAGGAAGCCGAACTGAAAGACGACGAGCCCGATCAGGGCGCCGATGATGCTCCACTGCATCACGGACTGCCGGCGGACGAAGGCGTTCAGTTGCCTGGTCTCTTCGGCGCGTTCTTTGGCGAGGAACACGGAGTCGTACTGGCGGCGCAGTTCGGGCCGGGAAAGGACGCCGTACGCCTCGTTCAGCTGGTCCAGCTCCTGGTTCGTCGCCTCATCGAGCTGTCCGAGCTTGACCAGCTCGTCCGACAGCCGTGAGTAGGCGTTTTCGATGCCCATGAGGTCCGCTGTGACCGGCAGATTCAAGACCTGGTAGTAGTCAATGACGCGCGACTCAGCCAACGTACGCACCCCTTCCTGTTGAGAGGATCGGCAGGTGGCGGCGAATCTAGAGGGCGGGAGCGCCCAGAACCTCGAGTTCGAGCCCGCGAATGTAGAAGCGGATCTGCCGCAGGGGCTCTTCGCGTTCGATGCTGGCGCCACCGAAGACGTGGGCGAGGATGAACATGTTCATGATCCCGGTGATCGCCTGGGCGCAGGGCGAGACGTGCTCCCTGGTGAACTCACCGGTCTCCATGCCCTTCCGGATGACCTCATCGAGGGGTTGGCGGACGCGTTGGCCGAGTACCTGGGCGAAGGCCGCCATCGGCGCTCCGCCGAGTCCGAAGACCTCGCGCAGAACAAGGGCGATCGTCTCTTCTTTGGCCAGGAAGTAGTCGAGGTAGCGACCGCAATAGGCTTCGACGAGGGCGCTGGCCGAGGCCTGGGGCGGGAGGTTTTCGCGGATCGCCTCGGCCATCTCTTCCAGAATCCGGGTGACGATACCGCTGTAGAGGCCTTCTTTCGAGCCGTAGTAGTAATAGATCATCGGCTTCGTGGTTTGGGCATCGACGGAGACTTCGCGGAGCGACGTTGCCGCGAACCCCTTCTGCGAAAAATGGCGGAGGGCGCTCGCGAAGATACGTTCGCGGACATCGGCGTCGCGGTTTGCGGACGAATTGAGCTGGGGCAGCGTCACAGCGCTCTCCAAGGGTATCGAGGCGGCCATGCGAGCCAGCACGCGCTGGGCGGGTGCGTTATCGACCGAACGGTAAGCCCGAGTATAGGAGGGGGGACCGTTACGGTTAACTCGTTTGCGGCCAGCCGTGCGGTCGGCTAGGGTAGGAGCAACCCTTTAAGGCGGTCCCGAGAGGCTGCCATGGGAGGAGGCGCCGGATGTCGTCCGGCCTGTCACACTGCTCCCCGCTACCCGCCTGCCCATTCCCGGGGAGGCGTTTTTCATGACCGGAGAACTACTCTTCGGCCCCGACGAAATCGCCCGCACGATCCGCCGCCTCGCCCACGAGATCATCGAGAACAACCACGGCACAGACAGCCTGACGCTCGTCGGGCTCCTCTCCCGCGGCTATCCCCTCGCGCGCCGCCTGGCCGCCGCCATCGAAGAGTTCGAAGGCGTGGCGATCCCTGTCGGGAGGCTCGATATCGGCCCCTACCGGGACGATGTGACGCTTCGCACGACGCCGGCGCTCCTCCGTCCGAGCGAGATTCCCGGGAGCATCGAAGGCACGACAGTCGTGCTTGTGGACGACGTGCTGTTCACGGGCCGGAGCATCCGCGCGGCGCTCGACGCGATTCTCGATTTCGGGCGGCCGGCCCGCGTCCGCCTCGCTGTCTTGGTGGACCGCGGCCACCGCGAGTTGCCGATTCGCCCGGACTTCGTCGGCAAAAACATCCCCACGGCCCTCGTTCAATCGGTTCGCGTCCGCTTCCAGGAAGTGGACGGGGAAGAGGGCGTGTTCGTCCTGGGCACGGAGGCGACGCATGCTTGAGTTGAGCGAGACACAGACCGCGGGCGGCATGGCGACGCCCATGACACCGGCCTGGACGCGTAAGGACCTCCTGGACACGGACACGCTCAGTGCGGCCGAGATCGAACTCGTGATGGAGACGGCGACGGCGATGCACGAGATCCGCACTCGCCCTGTGGGCAAGGTCGCGACGCTGCGCGGGACGACCGTGGTGACCCTCTTTTACGAACAGAGCACGCGCACACGGGCCAGCTTCGAAGTGGCGGCGAAGGCGATGGGCGCCGATGTCGTGAACCTTTCCGCGACGGGCAGCAGCGTGGAGAAAGGTGAGTCGCTGATCGACACAGTGCGCACCCTCGAAGCGATCGGCGCCGACGTTGTCGTCATGCGCCACGGGCGGTCGGGGGCGCCCTACCTGGCGGCGCGGAACACGCGGGCCAGCATCATCAACGGCGGCGATGGCACGCACGCTCACCCAACCCAGGCCCTACTCGACCTCTTCACGATGCGCCGGCACGTAGGCGACCTGGCGGGGAGGAAGGTGGTGATCGTCGGTGATGTCCTGCACAGCCGGGTTGCCCGCTCGAACCTCTGGACGTTGCTGACGGCCGGGGCCAGCGTGACGCTCTGTGGGCCGCCTACCCTGCTCCCTCGAACGCTGGCCGGTGGCCAGGGCGACAACCGCGTCGTGGTGACCACGGACTTCGATTCCGCTCTGCACGGCGCGGACATCGTGATGGCCCTGCGGATGCAGAAGGAGCGCCAGGAGGCCGGGCTCATCCCGTCTCTGCGCGAGTACATCGGCGGCTACCAGTTGAACGCGCGGAGGCTCGCTCTCGCCAACCCTGGCGCGCTGGTGATGCATCCCGGGCCGATGAACGAAGGCGTCGAGATCGCTCCGGATATCGCCCACGGCATCGGCTCCGTTATCGAAGAGCAGGTGACGAACGGGGTGGCCGTGCGAATGGCCATCCTCTACCTGATGGCGGCGGGGAAGCGCTCATGAGTGAGACGATTATCCGCGGCGGCCGCGTCATCGACCCGGCGAACGGGATCGACGCTGTTCTCGATGTGCTCCTTCGCGATGACCTCGTCGCCGCCGTGGGCGCCGCCCTCCGTGCGCCGGCGGCGCGGGTTATCGATGCCACCGGCCGGATCGTGACGCCCGGATTCATCGACCTCCACGCCCATCTCCGCGAACCGGGCTTCGAACAGAAGGGGACGATTGCGACGGAGACGGAGGCCGCCCTCCGCGGCGGCTTCACGACCGTCTGCGCGATGCCGAACACGAGCCCCGCACCGGACAGCGCAACCGTCGTCGAGGCGCTGAAGGAGCGGATCGCCCGCGATGCCCGCGTCCGTGTCTTCCCCATTGGCTGCGTGACGCGGGACAGGGCGGGCAAGGCGCTGGCTGAGATCGGCGAACTGGCGGCCGCCGGCTGCGTCGCCCTCAGCGACGACGGCAACCCGGTGGCAGATGCCCGGCTGATGCGGCGCGCGCTGGAGCTGGCGGGCGCCCGTGGGTTGCCGCTGAGCGAACACAGCGACGACCCGGATCTGCACGGCAACGGCGTGATGAACGAAGGCCGGATCAGCGAGCGGCTGGGCCTGGCGGGAGAACCGGCGGCGGCGGAGATTGCGGCGATCGCTCGGAATCTGGCGCTCTGTGAGGCGACCGGCGGCCGCCTCCACATCGCCCACATCACTACCGCGCGGGGCGTCGAACTGGTCGCTGAGGCGAAGCGCCGTGGCCTACCGGTGACCTGCGAGGTGACGCCGAGCCACCTCTTCCTCACGGAGGACGCGGTCTTCGGAGCAGGCCCCGAGCCGGCCTACGACACGAACGCCCGGGTGAACCCGCCGCTGCGCACCGAATTCGACCGCCGGGCGCTGCTGGAGGCGGTCAACGACGGAACGATCGACGCGATCGCGACGGACCATGCGCCACACGCGATCGAGGACAAGCTCTGCGAGTTCGACCTCGCGGCGCCCGGCATTAGCTGCTTCGAAACGGCCGCTGGCAGCCTCCTGACGCTGATCGAGCGGGGCGAACTGGCGCTGCCGGCCGTTATCGCCGCGCTGACGGCCGGGCCCGCGCGAGCGTTCGCTCTCGGCGCCCGTGTTCCTGGCCTTGGGACGCTTTCGCCCGGCGCGCCGGCTGACGTCACGGTCCTCGCTCCGGAGACACGGTGGACCGTAGATGTTCGCCGCTTCGCCTCGAAGGGCAGGAACACGCCGCTGAACGGCGTCGAGCTGCACGGCGCTGTCGAGCGAGTGTTCGTCGCCGGTGTGGAGCGATTCGCGCTGGAGGTGGCATATGTCTGAGGCGCTCCTGGTCCTCGCCGATGGTTCCGTCTACCCGGGCAGGGCGATTGGCGCGCCCGGCCACGCCGAT
The DNA here is from genome assembly GCA_031390305.1 of Thermoflexaceae bacterium. Classification (GTDB taxonomy): domain Bacteria; phylum Chloroflexota; class Dehalococcoidia; order Tepidiformales; family Tepidiformaceae; genus JANMTH01. Next base: position 3,064 of record JANMTH010000318.1, on the reverse strand, counting down.
GGCGAAGTCGTGTTCAACACCTCGATGACCGGCTACCAGGAGATGCTGACCGACCCTTCCTACGCCGGACAGCTCCTCGTCCTCACCTATCCCCTGATCGGGAACTACGGCATGGATAGCATGGTGGAGGAGTCGTCCCGGATTCAGCCCTCCGGGCTCATCGTTCGCGAGGCGGCCGCCTTCCACAGCCACCAGCGCTCAACCGGGTCGCTGCGCGAGTACCTGGAGGCGCGAGGCGTCGTCGGGATCGACGACCTCGACACGCGGGCCGTTACCCGCGCCATTCGCCGCCACGGAGTGATGCTCGGCTCGATCACGACGGATGAATCGGCCGAAGCGGCGATCACGCGGGTGAAGGCGATGCCCGGATACGACGACGTGAACTGGGTCTCGACGGTGACCACCGGCGCGGCGTACGACTGGGAGAGCGCTCCAGGCCGCTTCCGGATCGCCCTCCTTGATGGCGGCGTGAAGCGGAACATCATGCGCAATCTCGCAGCCCGTGACTGCTCCATCCGCATCTTCCCGGCCAACTCCTCGGCGAGTGAAGTGCTCGCGATGAAACCTGACGGGATCGTCCTTTCGCCGGGCCCCGGCGATCCGCGTCTGTTGGAGACGATGGTCGCCGAGGCGCGGAAGCTGATCGGGACCGTGCCCATCCTCGGGATCTGCCTTGGCCACCAGGTCGCCGCCCAGTCGCTCGGCGCCGGCACGTTCAAGCTCCCGTTCGGCCACCGCGGTGGCAACCACCCGGTGAAGGACACCGTTAGCGGGAGGGTCACGATCACGGCCCAGAACCACGGCTACTCGGTCGATCCGGATGGACTGGATTCGGCGGCCTACGTCAGCCATATCAACCTGAACGACCAGACCGTCGAGGGGATCGCCCTGCGCACCGAACCGCTGCTGACGATCCAGTACCATTCGGAGGCCTGCCCGGGCCCACTCGACAACACAGGGATCTTCGACCGCTTTGTGAAGATGGTCGCCGCGACTGGAGGAGAACAATGACCAGGGCAACTGAACTGAAGCGCGCAACCGCCGATGACGCCGAGGCCGTGGCCGCCGTCGTCCGGGGGCTTGGCGGCGACGCGAACACCGGCCTACCGGCCGAATACACCACCGCCGAACGGACGCGGGAATGGGTGAAGCGGCTGGGCGAAAACGGCGTCGTCGTCGTCGCCTACGACGGGAGCATCCCGGTCGCGTTCGGCGCTATCGACTACACGACGACCGAGCCGGAAACGGCGTTGCTCGGTGTGTGGGTGCTGCCCGACCACCGCCGCCGCGGACTTGCTACAGAACTCGCTGAGGAGCTATTGGAGTTCGCCCGCGAACGGGGATACCGGCGCATTCGCGGGCGCCTGCCGGATGAGAACGAGCCGGCCCTCAGCTTCCTCTCTTCGATCGGGGCGATGGTGCCGCTGCGCAACCCGGATATGACCTTCGAGCTGCCCCTGTAGTGCACGCTATCTCCAGAAGGCCCGCCACCCCACCAGCAACACGACCGGTGACGCGGAACCGCGCCCCGCTGCGTCCCCGGCGGCCCGCGACGACCATTCCGGACCTGCTGTTCGCGCTGGGTACGGCGGCGCTGACGATGGGGGCCGTCTTCTTCGCCGCCTCTTTCGGGGGGGATGACCTGGTGGCCGGGGAAACGGGCCGCATCCTCGCGCGCTTCTTCGCGGGCGCCCTGGCAGTCTCGGCGCTGCTGCTGTTCGCGCTCGGCATCGTGCTTCTGCGCGATGACAGGGGCCGGGCCGACCACTACCGCGTGCCGATCGCGGTCGGCGCCGTCGTCGGCCTGGTTGAAGGCTGGCTCTTCATCCTGGCGGCCGGGGGCGCGCTGGCGTTCCCGCCGCTCCTTCTCCTTTTCGCCCTGCGTCCGTTCCGCCGAATGGTCAGCAACGTTATCCCGGGAGGGTCGCGATGAAACCCGCAAGCATCCTGATCATCGGCTCGGGGCCTATCGTCATCGGCCAGGCGGCGGAGTTCGACTACGCCGGCACGCAGGCCTGTAAGGCTGTCCGCGAAGAGGGAGTGCGGAGCATCCTGGTGAATTCGAACCCGGCCACGATCATGACCGACCTTGACGTCGCCGACGCCGTCTACATCGAGCCGCTCACCGTCCCCGTGCTGGAACGGATCATCGCTCGCGAACGGCCGGAGGCGCTCCTTCCGACGCTTGGCGGGCAGACCGGGTTGAACCTCGCGATCGCCTTGGACCGCGCCGGCATCCTCGAAAAGTACAACGTCCGGCTCGTCGGTACGCCGCTCGAAGCGATTCGCCGGGCCGAGGATCGGGAGCTGTTCCGAGACCTGCTCGTCAAGCTCGGCCAGCCGATCCTCGAAAGCGAGATCTGCCACACGGTAGCGGAGTGCGAGGCCGCCGCCGCGACGATCGGCCTTCCCGTCGTTATCCGCCCCGCATACACGCTCGGGGGGACCGGCGGCGGGCTTGCGTACACCTGGGACCAGCTCCGAACGATCGCCCGCACCGGTCTCGAAGCGAGCCCGATCACCCAGGTACTGATCGAAAAAAACCTCCTCGGCTGGAAAGAGGTGGAGTACGAGGTGATGCGCGACGGCGCGGGCAACTGCATCACGATCTGCAACATGGAGAACCTCGACCCGATGGGCGTCCACACAGGGGACTCCATCGTTGTCGTACCGTCGCAAACGCTGAGCGACAAGGATTACCAGATGCTCCGCTCGTCCGCCCTCCGGATCATCACGGAGCTCGGGATCGAAGGCGGCTGCAACGTCCAGTTTTCGCTGGCGCCACGCAAGGATGTCCGGGATTGGGAAGGGGATCCGGCGGACCCGCTGCCGTATTATGTCATCGAAGTCAACCCGCGCGTCTCCCGGTCGTCGGCCCTTGCCTCGAAGGCGACGGGTTACCCGATCGCCCGCGTGGCGGCGAAGATCGCGATCGGCAAGCGCCTCCACGAGATCCCGAACGCGGTGACGCAGCGGACGACCGCGGCGTTCGAGCCGGCGCTCGACTACGTCGTGGTGAAGATCCCGCGCTGGCCGTTCGACAAGTTCCGCAATGCCGACCGCA
>JANMTH010000302.1:0-2038 GCA_031390305.1 Thermoflexaceae bacterium | reverse complement strand
GCCTTCCGCCTCGCCGAACGGCACCGCCACGATGTCGTCTCGACCAGCAAGTACACCATCCAGAGGGCCGACGACGGCCTCTTCGAAGACGTCGTCGCCGAGGTCGCGCAGGAGTACCGCAACACCACCCACCACAAGGAGCTGTTCGATTCGCTCCTCGCCAAGCTGATCATCTCGCCCACCCGCTTCGACGTGATCGTGACGCCAAACGAGTACGGCGACTTTCTCAGCGACATGGTCTACGGCCTGATTGGCTCGATCGGCATGGGCGCCAGCGCTTCGTACGCCTTCACGCCCAGCCACCAGCCCAGCATCGGTGTCTTCGACCCCGCCGGCGGCACCGCCCCGGACATCACCGGCAAGGGAATCGCCAACCCCTCGGGGGCGATCGAAGCCTTCGGCTACCTGCTCGACTTCTGTGGGCACGCCGCCCTCGGCCAACGCATCATCGATTCCGTCCGCGATTGTCTCGCGGCAGGCGACCGCACCGGCGACCTCGGCGGCACGCTGGACACCATGGGCTTCACCCGCGCCGTCATCGAACGCGTGAGTAAGGACCGGTAAGCATCCGGTGTAACGATCGGCCTCCGCGCCGGACGAATACTCCAGCAACCGCCGCCGCCGGCAGCCCCTCTGGAGTGCACGATGGTCAATCCCTTTCTCCCGGTTCTGCGCCGCGTTCACCGCCTGCCCTGGTTCATCGGGGCGCCCGCCGTGGCGATCGGCGCCATCGTCCTCGCCGTCGCCGCCAACTACTTCACGGCCGACCTCTTCCACGAGACCTGCCTGAACGAACGAAACCCGCTCACGGGCGAGTTCGAGCCATCGAACTGCGGCGAAGGCGCGAAAGTCGCCCGCGCCTCGGCGGACAACCCACGCCCGGACACCGGCGCGCCCTCGCCGCCAACTCAGGGGACCGCCAGCCCAACGAACGCCCCCGCTCTACCACCGGCCAGCACGCCGGCGGCTGGCGTCCTCGCCACGGGCATGTTCCAGGACGGCGACCCTGGCCACGATGGCGCCGGAATCGCCGAGATCCAGCGCCTGCCCGATGGTTCGCTCAACCTCCTTCTCAAGAGCTTCACCGTCACCAACGGCCCGGACCTCCAGATCGTCCTCAGCCGCAGCGCGAACGGCCGCTACAGCGGCGACGACCTCGTCCTCCAGAAGCTGAAGGCCAACAACGGCACGCAGAACTACGCCATCCCCGCCGGTACCGACCTCTCGCTGTACAGGAGCGTGGTCATCTGGTGCCGCCCGTTCAACATCGTCTTCGCCTACGCCACCCTGGAGGTCCAGTGATGCTCTCCGCCGCTACTCCCGCTTCGAACCCGCTGGTCCGCGCCGCCGCCCGCGTGCCCGGCGCCGCTTCCCGAACGGTCCTCATCGCCGCCCAGCTGGCCGGCGCCGCATTCGCGATCTTCTACGCCTACGACCAGGACACCCTCTTCCCCGACAGGCACTTCGCCCGCGTCTGGCTCCTCGCGGTCGTCGCCGCCATCTTCGCGCTCATCACCCTCGTTCCCTGGGAGCGCCTGCCGGCCCGCTACGCCTGGATCGCCACAGCGTTCGCCGCGCTCGGCCCATCCGTCCTCATCTTCGCTGGCGCGAACCTCGCCCAGCGCGACAGCGGAATGGCCGTCGTCGTGGCGGGGCTCGTGGCCCTCGCCGCACTGTTCGCCCTGGCCAGCCGCCTCGGCCGAGACCGCTACGCCGTGGCGTTCGGGCTCTTTGCCGGCGCCGGGCTCGTCTGGCTCATCAGCGCCATCTCCGTCGTCTTCGTCGATCGCTAGCGCCCGGGGCACTGGCCTTCCGTCGCCGCTGACTGTTCGGTAGACCCTCGTCCTCGACCGCTCCTTGGGTCACCACAAGCGCAACCCCACTTGGCATCTTGGCATCTTGGCATCTTGGCGATAAAGCCTGTCGGCGCCGAACCCGGCCCGGCGACGTCACGCGCCCCGGCCCGTCATCCGCGCCACCGCCTCCCGCTGGATGATCGCCATCGTCAGGTCGCCCCGCGTCTTCTCGAGGATGCCCC
>JANMTH010000194.1:0-3572 GCA_031390305.1 Thermoflexaceae bacterium | reverse complement strand
GCGTCTGAGACGCCGGGCGCGGCGGCCATGCCCATACCGGCCGTTTCGCCCGCCGCGTCCGACAGAAACGAGGAGAGGCCGATGACCGGCTGGTGGCGCTCGCCCAGGCCGAACTGCTGGACAGCTTCGGCGGCCCTGAGGATCGCGCGGTTCTGGCGCTCGATAATCCGCTTCAACACCTGGGGAAGGCCGGCCTCTGGCTTCTCCGTCCATCCAAGCCAAAGCGCGCCAACCTCAATGCCCTCCCACTCCTCGGCCGCTTGAACAAAGCCGGAGAGGTGATCCCAGTGCTCGTGCGAAATGACGAGGAGATCGAGGTGGCCGCCCGTCGCCAGCGCGATATCGGCGACGACCCGCTTCATTCGCGCGGGCCCCAAGGGAGTGCCGCCGACAACTCCGCAATCGATGAGGACGTACACGGGCTTAGCGCTGGCGGCCGGGGCGCCGGCCTCGAGGCGGCGCGGGAGGGCGAGGAGGAAACAATCGCCCACGCCTTGCCCGTACATTCGAATCCGGACCTCGTTCCCGCGGAGGCGCATCGCTTTGCTTTTCGCTGGTGGCATCAGGAGCTCCTCATGGGCTTATTCCACGCTCCGGTGGAGCAGGGCGAACGGTTCGCCGCGAATGGCGGTCAGGCGGCGTCCGGGCGAGGAATACGTTGCGGCGAGCCGGAGGCCGAGGTCCGCCTCGCCCTCGCCCTGCCACTGGGCCTGCGCGCTGCCGGCAAGGCCCTGGAGCTGTTCGGCCTCGAAGTTCGCCTGGCGGACCGCCCGGCTGGCCGGGGTTCCGCCCTCGCTGGCGGCGCCCGGGAGGCTATCGTAGAGGCGCTTGTAGATGATGTAGCGCACCGTCCACGTTCGCAGATCGACCACGACGGTGGCGCCGCCGCGGAACGGTACGGCCCGGGCCGCCCCGCCGCCTTCGGGAGGGAGCGTCTGGACGACTTCGAAGACCATCTCGGTGCGAAATTCGCCCTGGGCCCCCACCCGGCGGGCCGGCCGGAGATTCCCGACGCTGAAGCTCCCGCCCTTGCCAAGGTTCAGGCCCGGTAGTAACGCCCTCCGCGGGTTCTCCTCTTGAAGCCGTCGGAGGAGGCCGTGGAGCGCGCCCTGGGCTTCCACCACGGCGGCGAAGATTTCGCCCCTGGCCTGGGTGGCATGGCCGCGTTCGTCGGGGAGGGGCTGCCACGCCTCGAGCGCCCGAACCAGCCGGGCGGCCGGCTCATCGGTGGTCACCCCTCCGGCCGGCGCCCGCGCCGCGCTTCTCTTCGAAGACGTTGCCGCGCCTCTCTTCGCTGAGCCCAGGGACGTCCCGGGCAGGCCGCGCGGGGCGAAGTCCGTGAGTGGATCGCCCGCGTCCGGAGCGCGCCAGCGGAGGCTGTCCTCCGAGAGCGTTGGGACATCCCGCGGGTAGATCCCCCACGTCCGGAACGCTTCGATGAAGGCGATGCGCGTGCGCCGGTGCCCGGATGGCGAGAGGTCGTAATCCGCCGTGACGAGGGCACGCAGGAATTCGCCGAAGGTGATATCGACGGGTGGCACGTAGTCCATCGCGCGAATGCAGATCCGGAGGACCTCTTCCGCCGCCGCCGCCGCTTCACTGGCGAGCCGGTTCACGAGATCAGGGTGAATCCGGCCACTCGGGAGGGTACCGGTGCCGCCCGTCGAGATCCGGACCAGATCGGCGACGCGGTTGTTGTAAATGGCGAGGAACGCGTCGAACACGGCCGCGACGAGGATGCTCCCCCGTTTGTGGGGCGTGTGGATGCCTCGCAGGCTGTTGGGGTCTGGCTTCCGGCGCTGCCATCGGCCAGCGACCGTTTCGCCGAGGGCGTTTCGAAGCGCGTCGCGGCCGCCGCTGGCCTGCCCGAACTGTTGCGCGAGCTTCGCCAGGAGGTTGTCGGTCTCGAGGTCGCCGCGGGAGTTCGCGATCTCGTGCCGCAGTACTTCGGGGTAGGCGAAGTGCTGAAAGAGCGCGACGATATCGGCGAAGGCCTCGTGGAAGGCCCAGACATCGCGGTTCGAAGGTTCGTTGAAGTACGGATGCATGCCATCGAGAAGGGCGTGCGTGGTTTCGTGGGCGATGATGTCGTGCGAAAGACAGGTGAACACGAGTCCGCCCGGATAGTGGCGGCCCGTATCGTCGTTCGCTCCTGGGAAATAGCCGAAAAGGAGGGCGCGCTTGGCGGGACTGTAGTAGGCGTTCGCCTCGCGCAGGGCATGTGGGTAGATGCGCAGCCGCTGGACGTACCGGTCGCGGTTTCGCAGCCGGACGCTCTGCGCCTCTTCGCTTTCCTCCGCTCCCATCGGGGCGATCGATTCTGGCGTGAAATGGTGGCGCTCTTCCGGGCGGTCTCCGAGCCACGGGCGCAGCGGCGACCAGAAAACGGGCCGTCCCAACGCAAGCTCGAAGTGGTTGATCGTGTTCATCGCGACCGCGTAGACCATCTGCTGGTGGAACCGCGGATCGCCTTCGGAGGGGGCTCGGCCATCCTGCGCCAGGATGTACGGATGGTTCAGGTCGATGGGCGTGTATGCACACCCGCTGGCCGGGTCGAGGTCCACCACCTCCACGTATTCGCCGCGCGGGCCTGCCGTCACCTCTTCCCAGCGGACGGGGATGGTGACCTGGTTGATCGCCGAGGTGTCGAGCATCGTTTCAAGGCTCGGATCGAAGGCGTAGACGCGAAGTTGACGATGGGCCGGCGCCGCCAGCCCGCTCCCGGCCAGGCCAGAAACGCCGCCGCCCTCCACGGCGAAAGGCCGCACCAGCTCACCCTTGTGGAGGCCCGCGAGGCGGCCTTCTTCGCTGGCACGGGCGCCTTCAAGCCTCGTTCGAAGGGCGTCCGAGACTCCGCCTTCGGCGGCGAGCACGCGGCTCACGACGGGCAAGAGCGATTCGCCGTGGCGAAGGCGCTGGAGCCCGCTAAGCAGAGCGAGGTCGGCGCCGATCCGTGCCGCCAGCTCCGGCGCCAGCTCGTCGACATCGTCACCGAGCAGCCGGGCGAGGAGGGCGCGCTCGGCCTCGGCCTCGGCCTCGGCCCTGCGCACGGCGCCCGTCTCCGCGATGGCGACGCCGGCATCGACGACGGCGGAGAGCGTGAGCGCTACCGCCGGGTCGTCCGCCACGGCAAGGCCGCCACGGATCAACCCCGAGATGAGCGTGAAGAAGTTGCTCTTCTGGCCCCGGATAACCGCCTCGAATCGCTCGACGTCGGCCTTCGGCGGCAATTCCGCTCGCAGGAGCGCCTCCGCGTTCGGGATGCCAGCCCCGTGCATGCTCTTCCGAACCCAATCCGGTTCCTTTCGGGCCGTGCTTGCTAGAAGGTACTGGAAGGCGAACGGAACGAGCAGTGGCGTCCCGTAGTGGGCGGCCACCGCCTGACGGCCACCGTGAAACGAAAGCCAGAGCGCGGCCAACCCCGCTACGCACGCCGTCGCGAAGGAGGTACCTGTTCCTGGACCGGTGGAGTAGACGGCCTCAGCGGGCGTTGTGGCGCCGGCCGACGCCGTTTCGCGCGGTTTCGCCTTCGCGGTCAGCACGTCCTCGCCCGGCGCCGCGATATCGACCAA
>JANMTH010000193.1:0-4258 GCA_031390305.1 Thermoflexaceae bacterium | reverse complement strand
CGCCAAATATGGGTATGCGTGAGGCGAGGCGGTGGCCGCCCGGGGCCTACCTCGCATTGGTTCAGGGACCCGTCAGACCGCCACGACCGCCCGCCACCTCATCCGGCCTCTCCCAAGTCCACCACACCCGACACCACATGCGCTCGTCGCGGCCTGTCCGGGTCCCAATAGGTATAACGCGCATCTCGACGAAAAGTTTCCCTTATTATGAAAACTTTACCTACTGGTAAAGCGGTATAGTCCGGGCGAACGGGAAGAGGTGCGAGGAATGGGTGTCGTAACAACGTTGGAAGACCCGGTGGCGGCCGCTCGCGCGCTCGGCCCGCTCATCCGTGAGGCGGCGCCGGAAGGGGACCGCGAGCGCCGCTTGCCCGAACGCGCCGCCCGGGCGATCGCCGGGGCGGGGCTCTACCGTCTCTCGTTGGCGCGCGAGTTCGGTGGCTTCGAAGCCGACCCGAACACCACCATCCGCACCATCGAAGCGGTCGCCGAGGCGGATGGTTCGGCGGGCTGGAACCTGATGATCGGCCTCGAAACGGGCGGCATCGCCAGCGGAGGCGTGAGCCGTGAGGGCGGCGCGGCGGTCTTCGCCGACCCGATGACGATCATGGCCGGTTCGCTGAACGCTCTCGGCCGGGCGACGCCCGTTAGCGGTGGTTGGCGGCTCACAGGGCGCTGGCAGTACGCCAGCGGCATCCACAACGCCCACTGGTTCTGGGGTGGCGCGACGGTGATGGACGGCGACCGCCCGGCGATCGGCCCCCACGGTTTGCCCCGTGCCATCCAGCTCCTGGTGCCGGCGCGCGACTACGAGATCATCGACACCTGGGACGTCGCCGGGATGCGCGGTTCTGGCAGCCACGATGTCGCGGTCCACGACATCTTCGTGCCGGCGGCCTTCACGACCGATGTCTACGCGAGCCCGAACACACAGACTTCGCCGCTCTTCCGCTACCCGATCATCAGCCGGCTCTGCTACACGAAGGTTGGGGTGGCAACGGGGATCGCGCGGGCGGCGATCGACGCCTTCGTCGAACTGGCGGGTGCGAAGACGCCCTACCTCTCGCGTTCGCTGTTGCGGGACCGTTCGACCGCGCAGCTCGCCGCCGCCGAGGCCGAGGTGACGCTTGGGGCGGGCCGCGCCTTCACCTTCGAGGCGGTCGGCGCGATGTGGGCGGCCTTGACCGCGGGGCAGGCGCCCTCGATGGAGCTGCGCCTGCGCCAGCGAATGGCGACGACCCACGCCGTGCAGGCGGCGGTGCGGGCGGTGGACCTCGTTCACAGCGCGGCGGGGCTGACGCCGAACTACCGGGGATCGCCGCTGGAGCGCCACTTCCGCGATGTCCACGTGGTCCCTCAGCACCCGACGGTGAGCCCTGCGTTCATGGAGACGGCGGGGCGGGCGTTGCTCGGCCTGGAGACGGCGCCGGGAAGCTACTGAGGCGTGGAGGTGTGATGCAGAGTTCGCGCGGCTCTGGGGTGGAGGCCGGGCGTGAGAACGAAGGCCGGCGCGCCTGCCCTCACCCTCACCCTCGCCCGCCGCAGCGGGCGAGGGGACCGGCTCTTCGTTGCTCTCTGGCACGTCGCGTTTGGTCCGCCGCCAGTTCCTGCGCAAACCTTTGGATCTCACCCCTGAGGCGTGGGGTGGGGGAGCGAAGGCGGTACACTGGCATGGTGAAGAGCAACGACCCAAAGCACGCCAGCGCTGGTGCGACGCAGGCCGCCCTTCTCGAACGGATTACGATCGAGGCGGGGAAGCGCGGGGGCCAGCCGTGCATCCGCAACATGCGGATGGCGGTGAGCGATGTGTTGGGGCTACTGGCGGCGGGCGTGCCCGTAGAGGAAGTCCTCGAAGACTTCCCGGATCTTGAGCGTGACGATATCCGGGCGAGCCTGGCCTACGCCGCCGAAGTCGACTCCGCCGTCCGCGCATCGTGAATCGCCGTCGGCGAATGTAGAGTCGGCCAGCTGAGCGGCTGGGTGCGGCATACGCAAGAGCCCCGGCCCTTTACGGCCGGGGCTCTGTTCCGTCGCCATCGGAACCTCGAGACGGTGCCGGGGAGTTACCGTGTTCGCCCCTCAGCCACCAGTTCGTCTGTTGCCGCAATCACCGTTCCGAGCGAGCCGTTCATTTCGTGCTGCCGGAGTGCGTCAATCGGCGAGCGCGAGGACTCCAGGGCCGAGAGAGAGACGATCGGCGCCGCCATCCCTGTGTCAAGCTCAAGCAGGAGGTAGGCGGTGCTCGCCTCGGGGTCGCCAGCGACGCCCTTGCGTGGTTCAGTGAGCTTGTACGCAACGAGCAGGTGACCGGTCTCCACAGCTCTGGCGACGAGCACGAGTTCGGCCCTGTTGCCCGCAAGCAGGCCATCCAGCAACGCCTGACCGTCTTTGATGGCGACCCGCCACGACGAATACCGGAGGGTCTCGACTTTGTGCTCTGTGCCGTCTGGGCCGGAGAGGCCTTCGCAAAGCGAGCCGGTCCTGCCGCTTCCGACGAAGCAGGTCGTCGCGAGGCGTGCCCAGTTGGCCATCACATCCGGAGCGCGTCCGGTGCGCAGCGCGCCATCCAGGCTCGCAACCGCGGGACCGGAGAGGTGCGTTCGGCGCGCTTCGTCAAGTCCGATCAGGCCTGACGGGACGGTCGGTTCCACCGTCGGAGTGATCGTAGTTGGGTCGAGCTTCCCGAGGTCTTCGCCCGGGAAGCTGCCGCCGTCCCGCGCGGTGACGAACGTTACGGTCACTGCCGCCAGGCCCGCGACAACCGCGGCCAAAGCGACGATCCGGCGCGCTTTCACAGTCAGCATCTGGGCAACTCACGCTTAGTCAGGTCCCAGGGCCGTTCGGATTCCTGCATCGCTGCGTTCCCCTTGCCGCCGCGCCCTCCGCTCGGGGGGCGCGAAGACGATCGCCTGATGAGGTATACGCCCCCAGGATGTGAAAAGTTCCCGGCCAGGGCGCGGATGCGCGTCAGTTCTGCGAGGCCGTGGCCAGCCAGCCTTCGTCGATGCGCGAGGGGCGGCGGGCGAGGCGGGCGCGGAGGACTTCGCTGGCCCGTTCGAGGCGGCCGGAGCGGAGGCAGGCGACGATGTAGGTGTCTTCGACGACCTGGCGCTGGGCGTTGCTGCCACCGACGCGGACGACCTCAGCGAGGAACGGTTCGAGGAGGTCGGCGCTGCGGGCGTAGTCGCCATCGGCGAAGGCGCCGACAGCCGCGGTGACGACGACTGCGACTTCGCCGGCGGGGAGCTTGCCCTGCGCCAGCCGTTCGCGCAGGCCGCCGGCGAGGGCGTCGAGCGCGGCGTGGTCGCCGGCGGCGGCGTAGGCGAGGGCACAATGCATGTCGGCGAACGTGATGCCTGGCTTCGGGAAGCTCTTTGTCGCGAAGTCACGCAGCTCCGTTCGCGAATCGGCCGGACGTTCGAGCTCGAGCAGGTCTTCGCGCCAGAGCAGCGCCGCGGCGTCGGCGAGGACGATGATCGGCGTCCCGAGGGCGGCGGCCGGCCGCAGTACGTCGTTATAGAGCGCGTTCACCCGTTCCGTGTTCCCTTCGGCCAGTTCGAAGAGAGCGAGGTGCCAGGTGAGGTGCGAATGCAGGACGGCCGTGCGCGGATACGGGGGGAGCCAGCCATTGAGGAAGGAGGCTCCGCCGGCGTTTTGGCCGGTCTCGAAGTCGCAATGGGCCATGGTGTGGGCGCCGTGGCCGCTGCGCGGGTTGTTTTCGAGGGCGCGGTCCGCCAGCTTGCGGGCGAGTTCGAAGTGTTCCAGTTCGTTGTGGGCAAAGGCGTAGGCGCTGAGGAACCACCAGTCCTCGCCATACGCCGAGGCTACCGAATCGAGCAGGTCGAACAGTTCGGCGTGGCGGCAGATGCCGCCGCCGAAGCCGATCAGGCCGAAGGGGCCGTTCGCCTGGTTCAGGAGGTAGGCGTCACGGGGGAACTCGGCGATCTGCTCGCGGATCTGGGCGATGGCGGCTGGGCCGTCGCCGTCGATCGCCGTGACCATGGCGGCGATGTGCTGTCGCTCGCGGCGCGTCGCCGTCCCGGCGAGTTCCAGGGCACGCGTCTTGTAGCGCCCGGCCGCGGCGAAGTCCCCCAGGAACTGCTGCTGGCGGGCCATCGCGATCTGGGCCATCGCGAACGTCTCGTCGATAGCGAGCGCTTCGGCCAGCCGGGTCTCCGCGCCGTCGTTCCCGGAAAGCGTCCGGTCGATTCCGTCGCTGTAGGCGTCGGCCGCCTCGCGGGACGTGGTCGTCAGTTCG
>JANMTH010000188.1:0-2740 GCA_031390305.1 Thermoflexaceae bacterium | reverse complement strand
GCCGCCGAGGAGCGCCACAACCCGGTCGATGCCCTCCAGCGTGTCAGCCTCTTCGCCGAACTCGATCGCAAAGAGGTAGAGCAGATCGCACGCCTCTTGAAGGAACGCCGCTACTCCAAAGGCGAAACGGTCATCATGGAGGGGTCGGGGGGTGCCGCTTTCTTCCTGATCGACTCCGGGGAGGCAACCGTCTCGGTCCGCGGCGTCGAGCAGGCGACGCTCGGGCAAGGGGACTACTTCGGAGAGATCGCGCTGATCGACGGCGGACCGCGCTCGGCGACGGTCACCGCCTCGAGCGACCTCGTCTGCTACGGGTTCACCTTCTGGGAGTTCCGCCCGCTCGTGGAGGGAAACGGCGCTATCGCCTGGAAGCTCCTGGAGGCCCTGGCGAAGGAGTTACGGGCCGCGCGGCAGAAGTAGCCTACCGGCGGCGCGGGTGCCGGAGCCAGGCCACGGCGCGTTCCGTCAGGGTCTTTCGCGAGGGGTGGAAGTGGCCGCCGATGGCGTCGCGATAAGGCCCCGAAACGCGGCCAGCGTAGGCGCCGAAGCCTTCTCTGCGCAGCGGCTGCCAGTCCTCGCGGTAGGGCGCGACGAGGTGGGTGCGCGTCATGTTCTGGGCGGAGGTGAGGAAGGCCAGGCCGACGCCCGAGGACACTTCAAGGATCGAGCGGTTCTCGGCGCGAGCGGTGCGGACGAGGCCATCGAACAGGGCCGCGAGTTCGCCCGGCCGGGGGAGGCTGGTCACGTCGCCTCGCAGCTCAATGAGCGAGGCGCGCAGCTCTCTCAGTTCGAGCGGCGGCATGTCCATCACGTTCGCCGACGTTCCGGTTGTGCCTTCGAAGGCGCCCAGGAGCTGATCGACCGAGGAGAACCGGGTGCCCTCCGCGAGGATACCGGCGTTGGCCAGTTCGTCTTCGAGCGTGCGCAGGTAGACGCGGGAGCCGTTGAGGATGTCCGAGGCGGCGGCCAGAAGCCAGAGGGGCGAGAAGCCGAAAGCGGCGATCGAGCCGAATTCGACGACGTTGCCGGCCGCCTTCTTGACCGCTACGCGCCCGGCGCTGAGCTGGGGCTCGTCGCTGGCCTCACGCTGTTCGCCCTCCACCCCGCCGACGAGTTCGATGGCGATGCGGAGAGCGTTCTTCGCCGTCACTTCGTACAGCCGGGATTGGCGCACGAAGCGCGGGAGGACGAGGTGCGCTGTCTCGTGGACCGTCCCGAAGACGCCAGCGAAGAGCGCGCGGAACGCCCGTTCCGGCAGGGACGCAATGTACGCGAGGCGGCGAGGTGGCGTTGGCGGTTCGTTCATCGCTGGCGATTGTAGCCGTTCGTGACCCTCGACCGGCCGGACTGTACCCTCGGGGGCATGAAGTTAGGGATCATCGGAATCGCGCGGTCGGGCAAGACGACCGTGTTCAACTCGGTCACGCGGGGAAGCGCCCAGGTCGGCGCCTATAGCGCCGCGACCCAGCCGAACATCGGCGTGGTGAACGTACCAGACGAACGGGTGGACCGGCTGGCCGCCCTCTACAAGCCGAAGAAGGTGGCCTACGCGACCATCCAATACGTCGATTTCCCGGCCGCCGGCGAAGCGTTCGGGAAGGGTGAGGGCCCCGCCGGGAAGTTCATCAGCGAACTGGCGCGGATGGACGCCCTCATCCACGTCGTCCGGGCCTTCGAGGACGAGACGGTGCCCCACCCCGACGTGACGATCGACGTCGATCGCGACGTCGTGACGATGGACCTGGAGCTGGCCTTCGCCGACCTCGCGATTATCGAGAAGCGCGTTCAGCGGCTGGATACGGAGATCCGCTCGATGAAGGCAGGCGAACGGGAGGCGCCTCAGCGGGTAAAGGACCTGCTCATGCGAATGAAGCGCGAACTTGAAGCCGAGACCCCGATCCGGGCGCAAACGATCAGCGACGACGAACGCAAGCTCCTCGAAGGGTCGCAGTTTCTGACCTCGCTGCCGCTCGTTCTGATCATCAACATCGGCGAAGGAGACCTGCCCCGACGGGCGGCGCTGGAGGCCGAGCACCGGGAGCGCTACCGCGGAACGGGACGTGATGTCGCTGTCTTCTGCGGCAAGTTCGAGATGGACCTGAACGAGCTGAGCGACGAAGAGGCGGAGGAGTTTCGCGCTTCGGCCGGCGTCACCGAGAGCGGCATGGCGGGCGCCATCCGCTTGAGCTACGGGCTCCTCGGGCTCATAAGCTTCCTCACCGCCGGCCCGGACGAGTGCCGGGCCTGGACGGTGGAGGCCGGTTCGCCAGCCCCGGTGGCCGCCGGGAAGATCCATAGCGACCTCCAGCGCGGCTTCATCCGGGCCGAAGTTATCAAGTTCGAAGACCTGATCGCCGCCGGCTCCGAAGCCGAAGCAAAGAAGCGCGGCGTGCTCCGAACCGAAGGGAAGCAGTACATCGTCCAGGATGGCGACGTAGTAAACATCCTCTTCAACGTATAAAGGGAAATCGTGCTCTCCCCACACCCCCGCGTAGTTGCGCCCCACAGCGGGCGCGGACTTCCGAACCCGCTCGGCGCATCTCCAAACCCCCACGTAGCCGCGCCCCACAGGGGGCGCCTACTCCCGAACCCGCCCGGCGCGCTCCACTCACGCGCCGCCCGCAAGTGACTCCTCTTTCACGCCAGCCCCCTTAAACCCTCGAACGTGGCAGGGCGCCTTCGAGTTCCAGCAGCGTGCGCTTCATCGCCAGGCCGCCACCGTAGCCAACGAGCTTGCCAT
>JANMTH010000185.1:0-2848 GCA_031390305.1 Thermoflexaceae bacterium | reverse complement strand
GCCCGGTTATACGCTACGCCCGCCCTCAGCGCACGCGCTCGCCGGAACCCCTACAGGCGTCCGAGCGCGAGACGGCGCGACTGCTCGGGCAGCCGCAACTCGCCAGCGGCTTCCGGGCGTACCTCCGTGACTTTGAGTGGGGCGGGTTCGCGGGCGCTCGACGCTTCGACAACGCCCCGGAAAAGGGCACGGGCTCCATCGGAAAACTCGGCCAACTCCTCCGGGTGCCACTGCACGCCGAGGACGAACCGGCCTAGTGCTGGCGCTTCGACGGCTTCGATCACGCCATCGGGCGCACGGGCGGAGACAACGAGATGGCTGCCGAGGGCGCGAAGAGCCTGGTGGTGCATCGAATTGACGGCGATCCGGCCCGCGCCCACCAGGTTGGCGAGGAGCGTTCCGCTCCGTACTTCCACGGTGTGGGTGAATTCGCTTCGGCCGAAGCCGGCTTTCGTCTGCTGGTGCTGTATATCGTCGCCGGTCGTCGTAGCGATATCCTGATAGAGCGTCCCGCCGAGGACGACGTTCAGAACCTGCATACCCCGGCACAGGGCGAGAAGGGGCTTCTGGTCGGCAAGGACGCGGCGGATGACGGCCGCTTCGGTCGCGTCGCGTTCGGCCGAAACGCCGCTGACCGTCGAGTGCGGCGCTTCGAGCGTATAGAGCGCCGGGGCAACATCGCCGCCGCCGCTCCGCACGACGCCATCAATCAGGTCGAGGAGGGCCTCGAGCTGCTCGGGCTGGAGTTGCGGGGGAAGGATGAGCGGGACGCCGCCGGCACATTGGATCGCCTTGATGTAGGCGCCGTTCAGGACCGCCCGTTCGGGGCTGGCGCCCTCAGGGGCGATAGAGGTGGTGATGCCGATGATCGGTCCGGCCATGGGCCCATCCTACGCTCGAACGACCAGGCCATACGGCCGCTCTGTATAATCTTTGCAAACTCTTCGCCGTTCCGTCTCCTCTTCTCGCCCGGCGTTCGGTGCTGGCCGCGCTATACTCACGGCGTGACCGCAGAACCTTCTCTCCCCGCACCAAGCTCGCACCCGGGCGCCGGCGAAGACCAGTATCTTCCGCTGCACGGCCTCCAGCACCACTACATCCGCTGGGGCGACCCCGAAGGTGACCCCGTTGTCCTGCTTCACGGGTTGATGAACAACGCTCGCTACTGGGAGCACGTGGCCGAGCGTTTCCGTCCCGAGTACACCGTTTACGCGCCGGACCTTCGCGGGCACGGCGAAACGGACCACGCCCCTGGCGGATACCTCGTCTGGGCGTTCGCGATGGACCTCCGGGGCCTCGTTCAGGAGCTCGACCTCGAAGCCTTCGACCTCGTGGCGCACAGCATCGGCAGCCGGATAGCGATCTCCTACGCGCGTGACCACAGTCATCGTCTGAAGCACCTCGTGCTCGCCGATATGGGTCCGCAGATGGCCGACGCCGGAGCGCGTGGCATCCGCAAGAGCACGGGCGAGGCCAGGAAAGCGCCTGGCTTCCCAACGGAGGCAGAGGCCCTCGAACACTTCGCGGCGCTCTATCCAGAGGCCAGTCCTGAATTCCTCCTGCGCCAGGTGACGGCGGGCCTGGTGCTCGATGAGGCGACGGGGAACCTCGTCTTCCGCTTCGATCCGCAGATAAACCAGGCGACGGGCCGGGCCGCGCTGGTCGAGATCCCGTACCTCTGGGAGAGCCTGGAACACATCACCTGCCCGACGCTCGTGATCCGCGCGGAGAAGAGCAAAGTGCTCTCGCGTGAGATCGCGGACCAGATGGTCGGGCGCCTTCCCCATGGCCGATTCGTCGAAATCCCGGACGCGGGCCACCAGGTGCCCCTCCACCAGCCGGCGGAGTTCGCCCGCGTGGTGAAGGAATTCCTGGCCGAATAGGCGAGCGGGAAGCCGTATACTGTCCTCATGGCAACGAAGACGCGCGTTTCGCTGGATGAGTGCAAGCCGTGCGGCGGCGGCGCGATGTTCGCCAGGATTCGAGAGGCCTGAGCGCCGCCTTGCCCACGCCCTCTCCGTCTGATTCCCGACAGCCCGTGCAGAACGATGAAGCGCCAGCCGAGCGCGAAGGCGTAGCCGGCTACCTCACGCCCTATCCGTATCTCGACCGCCTCCAGGAGAAGATGGAGGAGCGGCTCTCCCGGAAGGTGCCCGCCAAGGGGCGGTTCTGCGGGTTCTGCTACGCCCGTTTGCGGGAGACGGACGAGGCCTGTCCGTTCTGCGGGGCAGCGACGAACGAGCGCCAGACCGTCGATGAAGTGCCCCAGGAGGTTCTCCGCGCGTTTGCCGCGCGGCAGAAGGGCGAGGCGCGCTGGGTCCACGGCGGCGCGTTCTTCGGGCTGATCATCGGAGCCGCGCTCTTCCTCGTGATGGTCCTCTACGGGCCGGGGCTGATCGGCCATCCGGCGATCGCCTTCACGGTGCTCATCCTCGGCGGGTACCTGTTGGCCCAGGTCTTCGGTCCGCTCATCGGTGGGCAGATCGGGTACAGGTCGGGGAGCCGGCGCCGCGACCGTCTCTGGGCCGCCTGGCTTCAAGAGCGCGACGGCTGAAGCCTCGACGAGTCCCAACGATGCCCGGCGGACGGGGTACACTGGCTACATGAGCACGAAGGCCCGCGTTTCTATCGGCGAATTCCTCGCGATGCCGGAGACGAAGCCATACAAGGAACTCGTCGATGGCGAGGTGGTGGAGAAGCCAATGCCTGTGCCATCACACGGCCGCCTTGTCGCGGAGATAATCACCGAATTCACGCTCTTCCTGCGGCAACATGCCGAGGCCGCCGTAGAGACCGAGGTTCGCCACGCCGACCTGGACAACGATTGGGTCTTCTTACCGGATGTGTC
>JANMTH010000130.1:0-5293 GCA_031390305.1 Thermoflexaceae bacterium | reverse complement strand
GCGGAACGCGCCGCGGGGTCGCGCTCCAGCGTGGCGGTGATGTCCTCGCGAATTTCGTTGAGTACGCGCATCTGGCGATCGTACACGGTTGGCTGGTGGCCCGTCAGGAGCGCCGCGGCGGCGGCGTTCGAATTTACCCGGTCCGCCGGAGCGCCGTGTTCGCCGGCCGTTCCACGCGGGTTCCGGCCCGGCAGGGCCGAACGCGGACATCCGGGCCGAGATGATCGAGTGTGACCTCGATGGTCTCAGCGCCGGCCAGCAGGGCCGGCCCGACCGCCCTGGCGGCGAGGGCGAGGATGTCCTGCGCGTCGTGCGATGGCGCGTGCGGGGCGAGGCGGATCTCGCTCCGCTCTCCGCCGTTCTCGATCGTGATGATCGCGCGACGGTAGCTCTGGCCGCGCCCCTCGAGGACGGTCTGGGCCCTGGCGACGAGGCGTTGGAGGGCCGCCCTCGCCGCCAGTTCACCAGAACCCGCCGCGACGCGGGATCGCGCCTTGATCCGTTCCGGGCGAAAGGCGATGACCGGTTCGCTGGCTCCGCGAGAGGGGCAGACGACCGGCCGGCCGCGGGAGGCGCGGGCCGCGTCGAGCGCCTCGGCGGCGGTATCGGCCACGCCCGCCTGGACCGTGAGGCCGCTCCACGCCGAGGCGAGCGCGGCCAGCCGCGCGGCCAGCGCCGCTTCCCCGATCGACGGATCGGCCTGCACAAGCAGGTGGTCTCGGCCGCCTATCGCGACAGGATCTGTCGCGCGTTTCTGGATGATAGTGGTGATGCGTTCGAGTTCTTCGAGGCAGTGGCCAGCGTTGTCGGGGAGGAAGATCGCTCCCGGGCAGCGCCCGCGCGCCTGCCCCGCCGACATTCCGCGGAGCACGCCCAGGACGGCGGCGTCGCAGCTGGTCTCGGCCACGAGCGCCTCGTCGCCATGTCCGGCGATGAGGATAGTCGTCCGCCTGGCTATCGCTGGCCGCTGGCGCGTGGCGAGTTGGACGGCGAGGCGAGGGAACCACAGGCAGACGGTTCGCATTGCGGGGAAACCTCCGGTCGGATGGGAATACTAGAACATATGTTCTGTCTGGAGTCAAGCACAAGGCCAGAGTGACCCGGTGCGGGCGGCCTGGGCGGGTTGGACGCGGAGACGCAGAGGCCGGGAGGTTGACGAGTGGGATGCGGCCCGAGCGAGGAAGGAACAAGGTTCGTACGATCGGGACAGTATCGCGACAACGAGGGTGGGCGGAAGCCGCTACTTGATCGAGATCAGCTCGATTTCGAAGATCAGGTCCGCGTTCGGCGGGATGGGGCTCTGGCCGCGGGCGCCGTAGCCGATGGCGGCGGGGATGAGGGTGGTTCGCTTGCCGCCGACCTTCATCGTCGAGATCGCCTCGGAGAAGCCCTTGATCACGCCCGTCATCTGGAAAGTCACGGGCGTGCCCTTTTCGCGTGAGCTATCGAATACCTGGCCGTTCGCCGCCAGCTTGCCGACATAATGTACGGTTACGGACTGGTCCATGCGGGGCGAAGCGCCATCCCCGACCTTCTCGTCGGTGTACTGGAGGCCGCTGGCGGTTGTGGTGGCGTTTTTGAGCACGATCGGTGTCCCTGCTTTCGTCGGTGCGGTGGTGGGCTGGAAGGCCGTCGCGGTTTTCGCGGCCTTGGTCGGCGTGGGTGTTGGGTCAGGGCCATCGCCACAGCCGGCGGCCAGCAGCGCGATGGCGGAAACGGAGGCGGCGAGGAGGAGGAGAAGGGCACGTCTCATGGAAAAAGGCTACCGGTGCGCCGCGCTACGTTCACGCCGTCGGCCTACGGTTGGCCGTTCCCCATCGTTGCGAGCCTCCGTCCCGCCTCGATCAGCGTCTCTTCGGACTTGGAGAAGGTGAAGCGGACGAAGCGGGCGCCGGCTTCGGTGCCGGGCCGGTAGAAGCTCGACCCGGGGACCGGCGCGACGCCGACCTTCTCCGTAAGGTGCTGGGCGAAGGCGACATCGCCGCCAGCGAACCCGAGGTCGCTGAAGTCGGCCATGATGTAGTAGGCGCCCTCGGGCTGGTGCGCTTTGAATCCGGATTCGCGCAGTGCCGCGAGCAGGATCGCCCGCTTTTCGTGGTACATCGCGGCGAGTTCCGGGTAGTAGGCGTCGGCCTGTTCCATAGCGACCGCGGCCGCTTCCTGGAGTGGTGCTGGCGCGCCGACGGTGAGGAAGTCATGGACCTTCCGGACGCCGTTGCTCAGTTCCGGCTTGGCGAGGATGTACCCCAGCCGCCAGCCCGTGATGCTGAACGTCTTCGAGAGCCCGCTGATCGTGATCGTGCGGTCGTACATCCCCGGGAGGGTGGCCATCGGCACGTGCTGGCGGCCGTCGTAAAGGATGTGTTCGTAGATCTCGTCCGTGATGCAGAGGCAGTCGAACTCCTGACAGAGCCCGGCGATCAGCCGCAGCTCGGGCAAGGTGATGACTTTGCCGCTGGGGTTGTTGGGCGTGTTGACGATGATCGCCCGCGTCCGTTCGCTGAAGGCGGCCCTGAGGGCCTCTGGATCGATGGCGAAATCCGGGCCGCGCAGCGTGACGTAGACGAGCTTCGCCCCGGACATGGCGGCATCGGGCACGTAGTTTTCGTAGAACGGCTCGAAGACGATAACCTCGTCGCCCGGTTCGACCACCGCGAGCATGGTCGCCATCATCGCTTCGGTCGCGCCGCAGGTGACGGTGATCTCGCGGTCGGGGTCGAGATCGAGCCCGTAGAAGCGGCGCGTCTTGTCGGCGATCGCCTTGCGCAGGCGGTACGAACCCCAGGTGATCGCGTACTGGTTGAGGTCGGCGTTGATGGCGTCTATCGCCGCCTGCTTGATGAACGCCGGCGCCGGGAAATCGGGGTAACCCTGGGCCAGGTTCATCGCGCCGTGGATCTGGGCGAGGCGCGTCATTTCGCGGATCACGGATTCGCCGAAGATCGAGGTGCGGGAGGCGAGCCGGTTGAGGGCGTGATGTTCGCCGGCGGCATTCAACGGTGGCCGCCCATGACGGCTCGGATCGGCGCCCCGGCTGGGATGATGCGGGTCTCGGCGGTTGTCACGGTGCGCTGCGCTCCTCGCGGGTAATGCCGAGAGTGTACGCGGTCTCGTGGGCCGCTCAATGAAGGCCAAAGGCGAAAGGCCAACGGCTACGCCTCTTGACGCTGTGCGATGAATTCATCCACCAGGGGGTACTCGGGCGGGAGGAACGACCTGACCCAGGCCTGGAGGCGCTCTACGGTGGCTCGTTGTTCCGCGCTCGGGCGCAAGGAGAGTATCTGCTCCGTCGTTAGCTTACGAGATGCGGTTGAGGCCATGACTCAAGTATACCGCCTCAGCGCTCGCCGTAGCTGACCGCCAGGCCGGCGCGCGCGTCCGACTGGATGCCGTACTGGGGGATCGGATAGCGCAGGCCGTTCCCGGCGAGCCGCTCCATCCCGGCGATCGCCTTCGGCAGGTACTTCGGCGGCAGGGCCACGAGGAGTTCGTCGTCCAGCACGCCGCCGTACCGCCGCTCGGCGAAGCAGGGGATGGAGAGGCTGGGCTGGCCGGTCTTCAGCGCCCGGCCCCAGGAATCGGCGCAGGCGCTTTCGCCGACGACGCTCCAGTCGAACTTCTTGTATCCCGACCACTGGAGGCCGTTGATCAGGATGATCATCTGGCCTGGCGTCGCGTAGATCAGGCAGATATCGGGCGGGTCGAGTCTTCCTGAGGTGAGCGGCGAGACGGCCATCGCTTCGTGGCGGCCGAACTCCGGGAGGTCCATGGCCGCCTGGTGAGCGGCCGAACCTTCGAGCGTTTCGAACCAGACGCCGGCCATGTTCTTGCCGCTGAGGAACTGGTCATCGCGTGGGGAGAGGCCGATGACGGCGCTGCACTGTGCGCCGACGAGGTCCTCGACGGTGATCCCGACGGTCCAGCCGAGGCGGCAGGCCTGGGCGACGATCTGATCGGTGGTGTGGACGGACTTCGGGCGGCGAATCTTCGGGATCGCTTCCATCTCTTCGCGGGTGGCGAACATCTTCATCCCGATCGGCGTGGTTTTCAGGCGAAGGAGGCGGGTGAGGCCGTCGGTCAGCTCCTTCCAGTCGTAGACGGTCGGTTCTTCGACGGCGATCTCGTCGAGGCTGATGGTGGACATGGCGTCCCTCCCGCGTGGTGTGCGGCGAAGCCTACGCTGGTTCGGATACCCGCGCCCGCAGTGGGGCGCGGGCGTGCGCCGGGTGCGTTACAGGCCAGGGCGTCGGCGAGGTTCCTGGTCTGAGTACCCCCTCCCTTGCGGTCGGGGCTCGGTGGGGGTGGCCGTGGCAGAGCGGATGGACGTGGGGCTACGCGCCGGGTGCGTTACACGCCGAGGGCGTCGGCGATGCGGGCGGCGACGCGCGGGTCGGCGAGGTAGCGTTCAATTGCGTGGGCGTTGTCGCCGTTGTCGATGTTGGCGATGTTCTCGATCTGGCAGCTCGCGCTGAAGGTGGACTGGTCGAGCGTCTCGACGAGCGCGACGACGTCGTCTCGGTCGGTGGCATTGAGCCAGGCCTGCGTGCAGGCCGGGTTGCCGAGCACAGGCGGCGTCAGTCGCTTCTTGATCTCCGGCATACCGAGGGGCGAGCCGGCCGTCACGAACAGCGGCACCTGGAGGCTCGGGCCCTCGACGAGGACGCGATAGGCGACGACGGTGCCGAGCGAGTGCGAGATGACGACGCACGGTTCGTCGGGGATGCCCGCCCGGACGATGGCATCGACCTCCTTGCGGATGCTCGGCCGGGTGAGGTATTGCCAGACATCGTTCGTGGTCTCTTCGATCACCTTTCGCTGGAGCCAGGGGATCTTCTTTGGGAGGATGCCGACCGTGGCCTGGAGGAACTGCTTATCGAACCAGCCGCGCTCGATGGCGTCGATGCCGCTTTCGGCGCGGATTTCGGCCTCCGTGAGCCCGGCGCGCTTCGCCATCCCCTGGATGACGGCGGCGAGGAACGCCTCGTAGGCCTCGTCCTTCGCCGTGCCGCGAAGGATCGCGCCGGGCGCGGGCGTCTTCAGCTCTTTCATCAGTTCGGCGATGCGGTCGCCGTAGAAGGGGAAACTGACATCGAGCGCGGCGGCGTGGTCCCGGCCAGCGGCCTTCAGCCCCTTGCGGAGGCCGGCGACCCAGCCGTTCCGCAGCTTCTCCGGGTCTTTTCCGCCCTGGGAACGTCCGTGGATAAGAACAAGTTTCATGGCAGCTCTCCTGATCTGATGGCCTGGCCGAGCTTTCGCCCGGCGTGACCGAGGACGGTGGTCCAGAGTGTTGGCG
>JANMTH010000049.1:0-4135 GCA_031390305.1 Thermoflexaceae bacterium | reverse complement strand
GGGTTCATCGGCTCGCACCTTTGCGAGTCCTTGCTTCGCTCCGGGAACGAGGTTGTCTGCGTCGATAACTTCGCCACGGGGCGCCTTGCTAACATCGGACATCTCTTCGACTACCCAGGGTTTGAGCTCATCGAGCACGACATTGTCGAGCCGCTTCCCGCGTTCCCGGCCTTCGACCGAATCTATCATCTCGCCAGTCCGGCGAGCCCGCCGGGCTACCGCGTTTTGCAGATCGAAACCATGCGCGTCAATTCGGAGGGGACGAGACAACTCCTCGAGGTAGCCGAGGCGAACGGCGCCCGCTTCCTTTACGCAAGCACGTCGGAAGCCTACGGCGATCCGCTGGAGCACCCGCAGCGCGAGGACTATCGCGGAAACGTCAGCTCCACGGGGCCGCGATCCATGTACGACGAATCGAAGCGGTACGGCGAAGCCCTCACGTTTGCGTTTCTGCGCACGCGGGACGTCGATGCGAGGGTCGTCCGGATCTTCAACACGTACGGACCTCGATCCGACCCGCATGACGGTCGCATGGTGCCGAACTTTTTCACCCAGGCCATGACGGGACAGCCACTCACGATCTACGGCGATGGCTCACAGACGCGTTCACTCTGCTATGTGAGTGATACGGTGGCTGGTCTGATCCGAGCGATGGAACAGCCTGCCGCTCGTGGTGAGGTAATCAACATCGGCAACCCCGACGAACGGACCGTGTACGAGTACGCGGATGCGATCCTCACCATCACGGGGTCGGCATCAACGACGATCTTCACGGAACCGGCCGTCGGCGACGATCCGCAGCGGCGGCGGCCGGACATCAGCAAGGCTCGTGCTCTGCTCGGATGGGAGCCGCGAGTGTCACTCGACGAAGGCCTCAGGCAGACTTACGAGTGGTTCCTCACCGAACTCTCCCTCGTCAACGAGCGCGACACATGACGGCACTCGTCACGGGCGGCGCCGGGTTCATCGGTAGCCATCTCGTCGAGGCGCTCATCGCTCGCGGAGAAGACGTCGTCGCATTGGACAACTTCTACCGCGCCCGCCGGAGCGCTATCCCGGCACGGTGCAGGCTCATCGAAGGGGACATCCGCGACGAACGGACGGTCTTCGAAGCCGTCCGCGGAGTAGATACCGTCTACCATCTCGCCGCCCAGTCGAACGTCATGGGCGCAATCGCCGATGTCGACTACTCCTTCACCGTCAACGTGGCCGGGACCTTCAACGTCCTCAAGCAGGCGGCACGGGCGGGCGTCCCGCGCGTCGTCTTCTCGTCATCGCGCGAGGTGTACGGCGAGCCGCGTTCGCTGCCGGTAGCCGAAACCGCGACGACCGAACCGAAGAATCTTTACGGTGCCAGCAAGGTTGCGGGGGAAGCCTACTGTCGCGCCTGGCAAGCACTGGGGGACGTGGACGTTCAGGTGCTTCGTCTGGCAAACGTCTATGGGCCTGGGGATCGCGATCGCGTGATTCCATTATGGCTCGCGCGGGCGGCCGGTAACGAGCCGCTCGAACTCTTTGGCGGGCGGCAGGTCCTGGACTTCATCTGGATAGGGGTGGTCGTCGAGTGTCTGCTTGCCGCCGCCTCGTGCCCTGTCTCATCGCCCATTAACGTCGGGAGCGGCAGAGGGATAGAGCTCGTGGAGTTGGCGCGGCGCGTCTGCGCTGTCACCGGATCGCGGTCAGCGATCCGCTTGCTGCCGGCACGAGAGGCAGAGGTCGTGCGGTTCGCAGCGGATACTTGCCGCATGCAAGAACACCTCGGCGTTCCGCCGCCTTCAGATCCCCTGGCCCACCTCGCGGATACGGCTGAGCGTCTCCTGTGAGCGTTGTTGGCTGAGGTCATTAAGCAAGATTCAGTCTCGGATTATCGACGAGAGTGCAACGTATACACGACCACGATCACGGGCAGTGGTCTCCAGGTAGTGGCGCACCTGCATTGTGGTCAACAACCCATTCTCGTCGAGGAGCAGCGCCACGGCCCCGGCGACGTGAGGACTGCTCAGTGATTCTGTAGTCCATGAGAAGAACTGCCCTCGACGAAGAAGGAAGAACAGCGGACACGGGTCCTCACGGCGGTGCTCGATAGCAGGCTTGCGGTTGGGGCAGGTGGCGGCCGGCCTTGGCATCAGCGAACGGCAGGTGTGGCGAACTCTTGCGGTGTACCGCGAAGAGGGGGGCAGGGCCTGTCCACGGGAGCCGGGCGCGGGCTTCTCCGCGCCCGGTGGCCGGCGGAGAGCGCACGAGGGTCGTGCAATCGGCGAGCACGACCTACGCAGGCTTCAACACCTCACATCTCGCGAAGATGCTTATCGAACGCGATGGCTTCACGCTCTCACGGGCGAGCGTCCAGCGCATCCTCCAGGAAGAGAGGTTGGTGACGGCCAGTAACGGCCGCCGCGCCATCGTTTACTGTCGAGTCCAGATTCAGAAACGGGGCTTGGTACGGCTGGAGGGATTCGAACCCCCGACCCTCTGTTCCGAAGACAGATGCTCTAATCCACTGAGCTACAGCCGCACATGGCGGGCGCGTCCGAAGCGAGAACCTGGACCAAGCTCCGGAGGCTCCCGAGGAACGCCGGTCGAGTATACCGCGTCGCTGGGTCGGGGGTGGGCCGGTGGGCCGAAAACGGGGCCTAACGGATCAGCGTGGCGTGGCCCGGAACGGCGTCTGCGACCTCGGCAGCTTCGAATTATAAGAAGCAGGACCGCCGGACGGCGCGCCGAACCCTCAGTGCTCCGCCGCGTAGTGCTCCGCCAGAAGGTCCCGCCCGAAGTCCCCTTCCGGGTCGCGCCAGACCGTGTGGCTGTGGTTCGCGTTGTTCTGCACACAGTCGTACTCGATAAGTACGCGCGGCCCCTGGATGCGGTAATAGTGGGGCTGCTTTCGTTCGAGACCGCCGGCCCAGGCGAAGTGGAGCTCCGGCAGGATGGCCATGAGCCGGGCCTGCTCGGCCGATGCTATCGGTTCCGGCAGGCGGCCGGTGTACTCCTTCAGGAGTGCCTCGAAGATCGTGACCTGCGCCTGTGAGAGCTGAGCGCCGGCCAGGCCCTTCGGGACGAGCGAGTAGCGAGCCGCCTCGCGGTCCGCGTCCGTCGTCGCCTGGGCCGTCTCCAGGCTCGCCTGCATCCGATCGAGGTTGCCCTCTGTTGGTTCGCCGGGGCGCCCGTTGAAGACCATCGTGATCCAGTGGGGTACGGCGCCATCCACCACCATGGGCCGATTCGATTGGACGATGTCGAATGGGGCCGCCTTGGAGATGACGGCGATCAGGCGCTGGTTGGAATCCAGGCTGTGGACCAACTGGCGGCCAAGGTCCTCCTCGCCCGCGACCGGCCGGAGCGTCTGAAAGTCACTCAACGGCGCCTCGTGCGGGTTCGCGCCGAAGAAGTTGGGCGTCGCGGTTACCACTTCGCCGTCCACTATCGTGTAGTGGACCGAGACGTGATGCCCTCCGAACCTCCACCCCCAGAGGGCGCTCCCGGGTTCGCCAAAGACGCTGGCGAAGTACATCGCCGGGTCCTGGCCATGCATCACGCCGCGGATCGATCCGCGTGCGGTGCGCCAGCCGGCGGCCGCGTCCTGCCAGGCTTCGAGGTTCATGATCAGCGTCGCGCGGTGATACGCGGGGCGGCTCAATCCGGAGGCCAGCATGCGGTGTGCCAGCTGCACCTGCCGCACCGTGAGGTCGGCCATGGCCACGCCGTCGTGGTCGGTCGGCGTGTAGTACCAAACCTCGCGTTTGGGGTCCGTCATGGGTGGGTTGGCCTGGTCCCGGAGTGCGGGAGCGAGGGACGCGAGCCAGTCGCTGGCCGCCTCGGCCATTTGCTTCGCCACTTCTAGCGATCGAGGATGCATGGCTACCTCCAGTGCGGCGCCCACCTCCGTGGAGGCCGCCGGGACACTTGCCTCAGCGGCGCGCCGCCGACGCCGTAGTATATCGGCCTCGGAAGAGAAGCGCCGGGACCGCGTGTCTCGACCCACAAGTCAGGTCGTTCTGCATGACAGTGAGAACGTTGAACTGGGGCGGGGCCCCATCGGCGCCCCCCCCCCCTTGATAACCGGGGCCCACGCCGTACTTTGCGGTGGGCCCTTCCGCGGGACTGGGGACGACCCGCGGCGTGGCCCCCTGGCCCT
>JANMTH010000036.1:0-9535 GCA_031390305.1 Thermoflexaceae bacterium | reverse complement strand
GGTGGCGAGGGAGGCGAGAGTGCGGGAGCGGTTGACGCTGTTCTCGAGGCCGAGGGTGGCGAGGGTGGCGACCTCGATCGGGCGGCGGATCCTGGGAACGGTATCGAGGCCATCGAAGTCGTAGACACCGGAGACGATCCGTTCGCGCCTGCGCCGATGGCCGCCGAGGCGGCGCGCTTCAGTCGCCTCTTCGGTGTGCTCCGGGAGTGCCAGAAGCAGAAGGGCTCGTCTCGCAGGGGCGTCGCCCGGCACTGGATGCCGGCCTCGGTGATCGCGCTGCAGCCACGGTGACCGTTCACGGCACCTCCAGGAAGCGAACGAGCGCCGGTCCGGAGTGGACACGGCCGCGTCGATCTCCGCCATCAACCAGGCGTGCGCCGGGCCGGAACTGGTTCGCGAGGGCCTCCGCAACTTCCGCCGCGCCTACGAGCACCTCCGGCCGTACGAAAAGCACGACCTGCTCCGGGCGCTGCTTCTCCGGGCCACCGTGGGAGACCGAGAAATCAGGATCGAACTCTACGAAGAAGCCTGCGCAGGGTTTGCGCAGGCTTCACAAAGCGTCTCACGCTCTGGGCATATTGAGTGGCTCCCCGGCAGGGGCTCGAACCCCGAACCTATCGGTTAACAGCCGATCGCTCTACCATTGAGCTACCGAGGAAGGCGTCTTTCAGTTTCCCGCCCACCCCCGGAAGACGCAACCCGGCGCCCCCTGATTCAGCCTGCGGCGGCCCCTGAGAACCTGACGGCGTAGGCCGGAGCAGGGTCGATTCCTCCCGGAAGATAGACGACCGCACCCTCCGCCTCCTGCTGGAAGCGGAGCGGCGACCCCGCCAGCGAAACGCCACAGCCTTGCGGGAGCCGCAGGCCATGGAAGAATCGCGGACCCGCTTCCGGCGCACGGAGCACGTGCCCGAACAGATCGCCGCCCTTCTGGACGAATCGCACCTCGACCCCGTCGTCCATGGTGCCGGTCGCGCGCGACCACGGCCGCGAGCCGTAGATCGCTTCACCGTTCTCCCGAAGCCAGCGTCCAAATCCCCGCAGCCTGTCCTCCTGCACGGCCGGGATCGTCCCATCGGCCATTGGCCCGACGTTGAGCAGGAGGTTGCCGCCCTTGCTGACGATGTCGATGAAGAGGTGCACGAGGGCATCGACCGAGAGGTAGTCCTCGTCCGGCTCCTCGCGGTTCCAACCGAAGGCGTGGCCGATGCCGCGGACGGATTCCCACTTCTTCTCCGCGATGCCGGCGACGTCTTGGTACTCCGAGGTCTTGAAATCGTGATGCCCGGTGGCCCGCATCCCTTCCGGTCCCATCGTCGCCTTCCAGCGGTCGTTCACCACCCCGTCGGGCACCTTCGACCAGTAGTACTGAAAGAGCGCTTCCAGCCGTTCCCGCGGGCCGGGCATGAAGATGTCGTTCCAGAGGCAGGCGGGCTCGTAGCGGTCGATGAGCTCCTCCCAGTGGGCGAAGGCGTAGTCCACATAGTCGGCCGAGCGCGGAATAGCCGCCCCGAGTGTCTCGAACGAAGTTATCGGCACGTCGTGAAACGGCCAGTCGAGGCCACCCGAGTAGTAGAGCCCATAGCGCATTCCGCGTTCGCGCACGGCCTTTCCGAGGTCTGCGATGAGGTCCGTATCCGAGTGGTACCAGGCGGGCATCTTCGGGTTCGATAGGCGCGTCGGCCACATGCAGTAGCCGTCGTGGTGCTTCGTCACGGGCACCACGTACTTCGCCCCGGCCTCGGCGAAGAGGGTCGCCCAGACGGCGGGATCGCGCTTCTCCGAGGCGACTTTGAAGGTCTCGGCGAACCGTTCGTAGGGGTAGCCGGCCCCGTAGGTCGCGGCGTGGTGGCGGGCGACCGAACTGCCCTCGGCCTTCAGCGAGTTCCAGTACCACTCGGCGTATGGAGTCTCGGTGATTGGCGAATCCCACACGCGGCCGACGTGGGGAGCGTAGGCCGGGACCGAGTACGGCCCCCAGTGGATCATGATTCCGAACTTCGCGTCGTCGTACAAGGCCGGCAGGGGCCGTTCATCAGTCATGCGCGGCAGTGTACCGATCGGGACGTTGCTGGCAACGAAGGCGGAGGCGAGTGCCGCTCGCGTGCCCGCCGGCCTCGTGAAGGAGCGGCGGGTGTTTAGCTGAAGGGGGCGGCCGCCAGCAACTTCGCCTGCGTGCCAGGCTCATCGACGGTGGCGTCCCGGCTCCACGTCGCGTCTCGCAGCGTCCAGCCCTGGCGGCGGTCCGCCAGGAGCATCTCGAGAAGCTGCTGGATCTGGGCCTGGTGGTCCGGCCGGTGTAAGGGCGTCAGCACCTCGATCCGCTCGTCGAGGTTCCGTTTCATCAGGTCGGCGCTGCCGATGAAGTACTCGGGCTTGCCGTCGTTCTGAAAGAAGTAGACGCGCGAGTGTTCGAGGAAGCGGCCGACGACGCTGACGACGCGGATGTTCTCGCTGACGCCCGGGAGGCCGGGCCGAATCCGGCAGACGCCACGGATGATCAAGTCGACCTTCACGCCGGCGGCGCCCGCTTCGTAGAGCAGCTTCGTCATCTCCCGGTCCTCAAGCGCGTTGATCTTGAAGACGATTCGGGCCGGGCGGCCCGCTCGCGCCAGCTCCATCTCTCGGCGCACGCGGGCGGCCAGGGCGGTCCGGAGGGCCGTCGGCGCGACGAGCAGCTCGCGCGTCTCCATGCCGTTGGAATAGCCGGTGAGATGGTTGAAGACGTGAAGCAGATCGCCACAGATCGCCGGGTCGGCGGTCAGCAGGCCAAGGTCGGTGTAAACCCGGGCGGTGGAGGAGTTGTAGTTCCCCGTGCCAATGTGGGCGTAGAGCATCACGCCCGTCACCTCTTCCCGGACGACCAGGCAGATCTTGCTGTGGATCTTCTGGTCCGGGTTGCCGTAGGCGACGTGGACGCCGGCGTTCTCCAGCTTGCGCGCCCACTGGATGTTGTTCGCCTCATCGAATCGCGCGGTCAGCTCGACGAGAACGGCCACCTGCTTGCCTCGGCCCGCCGCGTCGATCAGGGCGTCGAGGATCGGCGAGTCCGGCGACGTGCGGTAGAGCGTCTGCTTGATCGCGAGGACGGCCGGATCGTCCGCCGCCTCATCGATGAAGCGCACAACGGTGGCGTCGAATGACTCGTACGGGTGGTGAACGAGGATGTCTCGTTCGCGGATCGTCGCGAAAAACGAGGCGGGGCCGGAGATCCCGTTGAATCCCGAGGGGACGGCCGGAGTGAAGGCGGTGTCGCTCAACTCGGGGATGGCGAGTGTGCCGAGCTGCATCAGGTCCGCAAGGCCGAGGAGGCCGTCGTTCACATAGATATCCTCGTCCGTCAGTTCGAGCTCTTCGAGGAGCAGTTCGAGCCGGGAGGCCGAGAGGTGGCCGCTCATGGAGAGATGCAGCGCCTCGTTGAGGCGGCGACGGCGGAGGCCGCTTTCGATGATCTCGAGAAGGTCGCTGGCCTCTTCACCCGGGCTCCCGAGCTCCGCGCTGCGGATGACCCGGAGGCTGACGATGTCGGAGATCTCCATCCCGGGGAAGAGCATGTGGAGGTGAGCGGTGATCAGGTCTTCCATCGGGACAAAGCGAAGGTCGCCCGCTTCGATGAAGCGCGGCCGGTTCTGGGGAACCTTAATCCTCGCGAACCGGTCCTGCCCGGTCGCGGGATGGCGGACGTTGAGGGCAAGCGAAAGGCTCCCGCCGGAGATGAACGGGAACGGGTGCGCGGGATCGACGACAAGGGGCGTGAGGACGGGGAAGATCGCTCGCTCGAAGTACGCCGTCAGGCGCAGCTTGGCCTCGCCATCGAGCTCCGCGAACCGCATCACCCGAATCCCCCGCTCCACGAGCGCTGGCTGAAGCGCTTTCGACCAGCAGCGGTCCATCTCGACTCGCAGTTCGTCGCAGCGGTCGCGGACCTGGTGGAGCTGTTCGGCGATGCTCAGCCCATCAACGGTGACCATGCGCGAGTCCGTCTTCATCAACCGCTGGAGCCAGCCGATCCGCTTCGTATACAGCTCTTCTACGTTCGAAGCGGCGATTGCCAGGAATTTGACGCGCTCCAGAAGCGGGTTTCGCTCGTCGAACGCCTCGGTCAGGACCCGAACGTTGAACTCCACCAGGCTCAGTTCGCGGTTCAGGTAGAGCGCAGGGTCGTCGAAATCGACCGCTGGCGGCGAGGTCCACTCGGGCGCATCGACTTCGCTGATCATGTGATCGTCATCCTGTACGTGAACTTGGATTCGTGTGTTCACCTTCAGCTTAGCGTACGGTCCGGTCGCGAAGTGTTAACGGCCGTCTGGCCCAGGAAATGACGATCCTACGGCGTAACCGTCGTGCCGGAGCCGGCCCGATTGAGCAGCGCGCCCTCGACCCGGCCATCGATGATCTGGGCGGCGACGCCGAGCGAGGCGGCGTGGAGACAGGCCTCGACCTTCGGGATCATGCCGCCGGAGATCGTACCGGCCGCGATCAGCCCGCGCGCCGCGCCGCCGCTGAGCCGCTTCAGCAACGAGCCATCCGAGCCGCGCACGCCCTCCACGTCCGTGAGGAAGACGAGCCGTTCCGAGCCGAGGGCGGCGGCGATGTTCCCCGCGACCGTGTCGGCGTTCACGTTCACCAGGATGTCGGCCGTGGTGCCCGGGACGTAGCCGATCGGGCTGATGACGGGGACGAACCCGGCGCCACGGAGGGCCCTGATCACGTCGGCGTGGACGTTCACGGGCGCGCCCACTGCGCCAAGCTCGGGGTCGGCGATCCGGCACTCCAGCAGCCTTCCGTCGGCGCCCGAAAGCCCGACAGCGCGCGCCCCGGAAGCGTTGATCGCGGCGACGATCCGCTTGTTCACCAGGCCCGCGAAGACCGCGACGACGACGGGAAGGACCGCCTCATCCGTCACGCGGAGACCTCGTTCGAAGCGTGAGGGGATGCCCATCGCCTCCAGCCATCTACTGGCTTCCGCCCCGCCACCGTGCACGACGACGGGGATCTCACCGCGCATCGCAAGAGCCGCGACGTCCCGAAAGGAGCTATCGGTGGAGCCGAGCGTGCTGCCACCGATCTTCACGACGAGCGGGCCGCCACTCATGTGGTGTAGTCCGCGTTCAGGTGAACGTACTCGGGCGTCAGGTCACAGCCCCAGGCGGTCGCCGTAGCCGGCCCGGCCCCCAGGTTGACGACGATTGGGACCTCTTCGCCCTTCATCGCGGCCGAAACGGCGGCCGGGTCGAACGCCGTCGGCCGCGACTTTTCGAAGACGCGGAAGCCGCAGAGGTCGATGGTGACATCGCCTTCGTCGAACGCGACCTCTGAGCGGCCGATGATCGCGGAGATGCGGCCCCAGTTCGGGTCGGCCCCGTGCACGGCCGACTTCAGGAGGTACGAGGTCGTCAGCAGGCGGGCGAGATGGCGGGCTTCCTTCTCGGTCGCCCCGCCGAGCACGGAGGCCTCGATCATCCGCGTTGAACCCTCGCCGTCGCGGGCGATCTCACGGGCGAGGTGGGTACACATCGTGCGCACGGCCACGCGGAACTCACCGGCGAGCGGCGACGCCGCGTCGATCCCGCGTTCGCCCGGCTGTGGCGCGCGGGCGAACAGGAGCACCGTATCGCTCGGGCTCGTATCCGTATCGATAGCGACCATGTTGAACGAAAGGTCCACGGCCTCGCGCAGCTCCTTCCGCAGGAAGGCCAGGTCGATGGGGGCGTCCGTCGTCAGGTAGGCGAGCATCGTCGCCATGTTCGGGTGGATCATCGCGGCGCCCTTGCAGCAACCGGCGAGGATGTACGGCCCAAAGCGGACGGAGCCGTGCTTCGGGCGCGTATCGGTGGTCGTGATTGCGCGGCTGAAGGCGGCCCCGCCTCCCGCGGTCAGGTCGATGGCCGCGATTCCGGCCGTGATCTTCTCCATCGGCAAGAACTGGCCGATGACTCCCGTGCTGCCAACCAGCACCTCCTCGGGGGCGAGGCCGAACCTGGCGGCGGTCAGCGCCGCCATTTCCCTGGCATCGGCGATGCCCTGCGCGCCGGTGCTGGAGTTCGCGCAGCCGGAGTTGACGATGAGCGCCCGCGCACGGCCGTCCACGAGATGCTCGACGTTCACTTCGACCGCGGCAGACCGGAAGCGGTTCTTCGTGAAGGTCGCGGCCACGACGCACGGGTAGTCGGCGGCGAGGATGCCGAGGTCGAGCTTCCCCTCGCCATACGTCTTAATCCCGGCGTACGCCGCGCCAGCCCGGAACCCCGGCGTATCCGTGATGTTCCCGTTCGGGTCGAGTTCGCTCACGGGTACACCGCCACAAGGTCGAGACCAGCCTTCTGATCGAGGCCAAGCATCAGGTTCATGTTTTCGATCGCCTGGCCGGCCGCGCCCTTCACCAGGTTGTCGAGCACGCCGATGGCCACCAGCATCCCGTTTCGTTCGTCTATAGCGGGATGGACGAGGCACATGTTGTTGCCGAGGGTGTGCTTGGTGTGCGGCGGAGCGTTCGTGACCCGTGTGAACGGCGCTGCGGCGTAGAAGTCCCGATAGATGGCCGTCACCTCCGCGTTGGTAGGGTTGCCAACGAGCGGCGCGTAGCAGGTCGCGTGGATGCCCCGCGTCATCGGCACGAGGTGGGGGACGAAGGTGACCCGCGGCTCGATCCCATCGCGAAACATTCCCAACTCCTGGGCGATCTCGGGCTGATGGTTGTGGCTCGCGATCTTGTAGGCGGCGACGTCCTCGTTCACTTCGGCGTAACCGAAGGTTCCGCCCGTGCCCCGTCCGGCGCCGCTGATCCCAGACTTCGCATCGACGATGATCCGGGGCTCGATGATGCCGGCGGCCATGGCCGGGGCGAGGGCGAGAATGGAAGCCGCCGGATAGCAGCCAGGGTTCGCCACCAGCTTCGTCGCGGCGATCCGTTCCCGGTTCAATTCCGGGAGCCCATAGACCGCCCCGGCCAGCAGCTCCGGCGCGGGGTGGGGCTGGCCGTACCACTCCTGGTAAGCGGCGGGATCACGAAGGCGGAAGTCCGCGGCGATATCGATGACGGGAACGCCGGCGCGGACGAACGGAGCGCAGGCCTCGGCGCTGGCGGCCGTGGGAAGCGCCGACATGACGAGATCGACGTCCTCTTCGAGCTCCGCGGAGATGACCATTTCGCTGTAGGGCGCGAGATGGGGGAAGGCCTCGCCGAGACGCTGTCCAGCGAGCGAACGGCCCGTGACGGCGGTAAGGTGGGCGTGAGGATGGTTCCAGAGGAGGCGGGCGGCCTCCATTCCGGCGTAGCCGGTGACGTTGATGATTCCAATGCGATACGACACCCACACATTTTGCGGGCATTCCCCTATGCGAGCCACATTCAACATTTGGCCGGAGTGCGATACGGTTCACAGACACGACTTACCGATCGGTCTAGAATGGTCAGTGCATGCACGATTTGAACCTGACGTTCATTGGCAGCGGGAACGCCTTCTCACCGGGCGGCCTGTGCTGCAACGGGTTTGTGGTGAACGATCGCTTCCTCTTCGACGCCCCGCCGCAGGCGCTGAGTTCGTTGAACCACGTCGGCATGGACCCGAACGAACTCGATGCCGTGGTCATAAGCCACCACCATGGAGACCACTTCCTCGGGCTCCCCTTCCTGTTGCTCCACTGGCGCTGGCAAGGGCGCACGCGGCCCGTGCGGATCATCGGCCCGCGTGGAACGGAGGCACTCGGCAAGGACATCGCCGAAAAGGTCTTCCCCGGCGTCCTGACCGGCGTCACCTACGACCTTGAGTGGGAAGAGCTCTCGCCGGGAACCTCGACCCGCGTGAACGGCCTCGAGGTGGAAGCCCACCAGATGGAACACGACGAAGGTCTCCCACTCTGCCTCGGCTTCTCGTGCCGGGTAGGGCGCCGGAAGTTCTCCTACACGGGCGACACGCGCCTCTGTGACGCCGTCTACGATCTGGCACGAAACACGGAACTCCTGGTCAGCGAGTGCGCCTCGCGCTCCGGCCACATCCCTGTCCATATGAATCTGCTGGACGACATGCCGCTTGTACGGGCCGTTATGGAGCCCACGGCGGAACTCATCCTCACCCACATCATGCCGGATGTGGACACCAACGGGATGAAGCACACCCG
Organism: Thermoflexaceae bacterium; assembly: GCA_031390305.1. Taxonomy (GTDB): domain Bacteria; phylum Chloroflexota; class Dehalococcoidia; order Tepidiformales; family Tepidiformaceae; genus JANMTH01. Next base: position 1,414 of record JANMTH010000036.1, on the reverse strand, counting down.
CGTCGCCGAAGACTTCAAGCGTTACAAACTTTAGCCTCAGCCACATTAACTATTCGTCAGCGGCGCCGGAAGGCGGGTAGAATCGGCCCGTCGAGGAGGCACCATGGGACATCCACTGCGTGGCGCGACCGCCATCACGGGCCTGGGCATGACGCCCATGGGACGGGTCTTCGGCAAGTCGCCAACGGAATTGGCGGCCGATGCTGTCCGCATCGCGATCGAGGATTCGGGCCTGAAGAAGAGCGAGATCGATGGCCTGCTTATCAACGCGGGCATCACCGGGACGATGGGCTCAGGGATCGGCCTGAACCTTCAGAACTATCTGGGAATGCGCGACCTGCGGCTCGTCAACCACATGAACGCGGCCGGTTCGACGGCGGCCCAGATGGTCCAGTACGCAAGCCTCGCGATCGCCGCCGGCATGGCCAACCACGTCGTCTGTGTCTTCGCCGACGCGCCACTGAGCGGCGGCAAGGGCTCTGGAGCGGCCTATGCTGGCGCGGCGCGTAACCCGGGACGCCCCAGGGGGATGGCGGGGCTGTACGCGGCCGCTGGCTACTTTGGGGCGAACACCGGCTACGCCCTCGCCGCCCGGCGGCACATGGCGCTCTACGGGACCACGAACGACCACTTCGGCGCCATCGCCGTCGCCCAACGCCAGTGGGCGACGATGAACCCGCTCGCCCAGATGCGCGACCCGATTACGATCGAGGACTACCACAACTCCCGCTGGATCATCGAGCCACTCCACCTGCTGGATTGCTGCCTCGTCTCCAACGGCGCCGTCGCCGTCGTCGTCAGTAGCGCCGGGCGAGCGAAGGAGATGAAACAGCCCCCCGTCTACGTCTGGGGCATGGGACAGGGCCACCCCGGCGACCCCCTGCGCGCTGGGGCCGATCCCGAAACCGAGACCGGAGGGAAGATCGCCGCCGCAACGGCGTATGGCATGGCAGGCGTCGGCCCCGAAGAGATCACCGCCTGCGAACTCTACGACTGCTACACCTACACCGTGCTCGTCACCCTCGAAGACTACGGTTTCTGCAAGAAGGGCGAGGGCGGACCATTCGTCGCCGATGGCAGAATTGGCCCGGGAGGGTCGCTCCCGACGAACACTGGCGGGGGCGAGCTTTCCGCCTACTACATGTGGGGCATGACGCCGCTCAGCGAAGCGATCATCCAGGGGCGCGGCCAGGGCGGCGCCCGCCAGGTGAAGAACGACGTCATTCTCTGCACCGGCAACGGCGGCACGTTGAGCTGGCATGCCGCCCTCATCCTGAGCCCCCATGCGAGCTAACCAATGAGTGACAGTGCCACCGTTTCCAAGCCCATCCCCGAAGCCGACGACGCCTCGCGGCCGTTCTTCGAAGGCGGCCTCAGCGGCAAGCTGATGCTGATGCGGTGCACGGACTGCGGC
>JANMTH010000020.1:0-1850 GCA_031390305.1 Thermoflexaceae bacterium | reverse complement strand
CGAATCTCCGGGCGAGCCTCCGGAACGCCGGTAGCGGGCGCGTGCCGCTCGAACTCCGGGATTTCCAGCTGGCGCGCTTCAACCTCCTCGCCAGCCTCCGCGTAGCTCCGGACTACGAGCCGGCGGCCGTCCGAGAGGCCGTTGCCGATGCCCTTCTCGCCCGTTACTCGTTCGAAAGCCGCACCTTCGGCCAGGGCGTCTCGTACAGCGAAGTTGTCGAGGCCATCCACGCCGTCCCCGGCGTCGCTGGCGTGCGCATCGATCGCCTGCACCGCGAGGGCGACACGGCCTCGGTCGCGACCTTCCTCGTGGCCGCGGCGCCGCTTCCTGGCGGCCCGCCAGGCGCTCCCGCCGCGGAGATTCTGACGCTCGCCCCAGAAGGCGTCGCCCTGGAGGTGGGCTGGTGAGCATCGACAAAAACCACCTCTACAACCTCCTCCCGGCCGTCTACCGGGAACGCGACGAGGCCGGCGGCGGCGTTCTCCGCCAGTACCTCGAAGTCCTGAGCGACGAACTTGCCGTCGTCGCCGACGGCATCGATCAGCTCTACGACGACCTCTTTGTCGAGACGAGCGCCCCATGGGTCCTGCCCTACATCGCCGAACTGATCGGCCTGCGCGGCCTCGCGCCGAGCGCCGGGGGCGGCCTCACACCACGTGCCGAGGTAGCGAACACCATCGCCTACCGGCGGCGCAAGGGAACCGCCGCCGTCCTCGAACAGCTCGCCCGCGACACCACCGGCTGGCCCGCCCGCGCCGTCGAGTACTTCGAGCTGCTCGCGACCTGCCAACACATGAACCACGTACGCCCGCGAAACCAGGCGACGGTCCGCGTCCGCGGCGCCAGCCGTCTGGAATTCGCCGGGACGGCGTTCGAACGGGGCTCGGGCGAGCGCGAGGCGCCCGACCTCGTCCATCTTCCCGAAGTACGCCGCATCCCACCACGCCGCGGCCGCTACAACATCCCGAACGTCGGCATCTTCCTCTGGCGCCTCCGTGCCTACCCTCGCACGGAGACCGCCGCGCTACCGGTGGTCGCCGGCGACCAGCGCCGCTTCCTCCTTAACCCGCTCGGCGGGCCGGTGCGGCTCTTCGGTTCGCCCCTTTCCGAAGCTGAGATCACCCACCTTGCGGACCCGGTCAACGTGCCGATGCCCCTCACCCGCCGCTTCGCCGCCAGGCGCCTGGCCGACTACTACGGGCCGGGCCTCTCGCTGGCTATCGCCGGCGTCCCAATCGGCGCCGTGGATATCTGCGACCTGCGCGATACCGGAGGCGGGGCCTGGGCGCACACGCCCGTTGCGCCCGGAAGGGTGGCGGTCGATCCGTTCCTCGGCCGTCTCGCTCTTGGCGACGCGCAGGCCACGCCTCCACTCGCCTCCTACCACTACGGCTTCAGCGCCGACATGGGCGGCGGTGAATACGACCGCACGGCAAGCTTTGCGACGATTGAAGGGCCGGTCGAAACCGTCGCGCTGGACGGCTCGGAAGGGCACACCACCATCGCCTCCGCGCTCTCCGCCCTCGGCCTGGCGGGCGGCGCCGTCCAGATTGCCGACAACGGGCGGTACGAGGAGAACCTCGCGGTCAACGCCGGCGCCGCCTCGATCGAAATCCGTGCGGCGGATGGACAGCGGCCGCTCCTTGTCCTCGGCGCCGACCTCGCCATTACCCTCTCCGGCGAGAGCGAGGTTTCTCTGAACGGGCTCGTTATCAGCGGCGGGGCGATCCGCGTCTCAGGCGCCGGGCGGCTGGCCCTGCGCCATTGCACGGTCGTTCCCGGAGTCTCGCTCGACGCCGCGGGGCAGCCCACACAGCCGGGCGCACCAGGGATCGTCATCGAATCCGGCG
>JANMTH010000817.1:0-6104 GCA_031390305.1 Thermoflexaceae bacterium | reverse complement strand
CGGAGGCGCCGTACCGCCCGGCGGACGTGCTCGAGGACCTCGTTACCTCGCTCCGTGCCGCTGGCGTCCGGATCTGGCTCCTGTGTGACGGAGATTCGGTCGGAACCTCGCTCGAAGGGGTGCGGGATCGGTTCGAGGCGCTCGCCGGTTCGATCGCGGGCAACGCGCTCGACCACAGCGAGCCGGGGACCGCGATCGAGATCCGGACGTTCGCCGACGGGAACGCCTTCACCGTCGCCATTCTGAACGTGCGCGCGGAGACGCCTCGCCACGATGGGCTTGGCCTCGGGAGCACGCTGGCCGATGCGTTCGCCCGGCGCATGAACGGCGAGATAACGCGCGAAGCCTGCGGCGAAACCTACGAAGTGCGCCTCCGCTTGCCAATCCAACGCCCGAGCCCAATCAGCGGGTACTAACGCCGACCGTTGAGATTCGGTCGGCGAATTGTGGGCGAAGGCCTGCGTTGTGCGGCGAAAGTGGCCGATTACTTCGAATGAAGGCACTCGGAGCAGCCGCCGCCAGGAAGTGGAAGCGGCAGACACATCCGAGCCGGGGGGAAGAGGCCATGCTCATCCTTGTGGTCGAAGACGATGAAGACTACGCCGACATTATCGCGCAGACGTTGAAGCGCGACTCACACGAAGTCGCCGTCAGCGGCACCTGCGCCGCCGCCACCCGCTTCGTCGCCCAGAAACGGCCGGATATGGCGGTGCTCGATGTCGTCCTCCCGGATGGCTCCGGCATCGACCTCTGCAGACGGCTGCGCGAGGCGAAGGGGCCTCTGCCGGTCATCTTCCTTTCGTCGCTGGACCGCGCCGGCGATGTCGTGGCCGGGCTGAATGGCGGCGGTGACGACTACATGACGAAGCCCTTCCACCCGAGCGAACTCGTCGCCCGCGTCCGGGCGGTCTCGCGGAGGGCGTTCGCGACGGAGCCGGCAGCGGCCCTGACGCTTCCGTCCGCCTCTCGCCTTCGGCTCGACCAGCTGGAACTGGACCTCGCGAACCACGCGGCCTACCTGGAGGGTGTGAACATCAACTGCACGCGGCTTGAGTTCGAGATCCTCTGCGAGATGGTGAAATTCCCCGGGCAGGTGCTGAGCCACGCGTTCCTTTCGGAGCAGGTCTGGGGCTACAAGAACGTCAACGACGCGACCCTCCTCAAGGGACACGTCAGTTCGCTCCGCCAGAAGATCCGGAACGCGGGCGGCGCCGACGACCTGATTCACACGGTTCACGGCGTCGGCTACAGCTTCTCGCCCGCGGCCTGAGGCGAACAAAAGGGAAGGAGCGATCCATGAGAATCGCCATCGCCGAATCGGACCCCGCCTCGGCCGACCTGCTCGTCTTCGCCGCCCAGCGCCGAAGCCACCAGACGGTCTGCGTGATGAACGTCGCCCGTCTCTTCGAACGCCTCCCTTTCGAACCGGCGGCGGCCGTCGTCTCCATGGGCGACCTCGACGACGCCGCGATCGAAGAGATCGCGCGTTTGAAGCGCCGATTCCCCGCCCTCGGCCTCTTCGTCATCACCGAACAGCGGTCCACCCAGCGGCCGATTGCGGCCCTCCGGGCGGGCGCCCAGGACGTGATCACCAGCCCCTACAACCCCTTCGAAGTGATCGTCCGGGCCGAGGCCTGGGTGGCCGCTCGCGGCCAGGCCGCCATCACCCAGAACGGCGTCCGCGTCGGCGACCTGGAGGTCGATCTCGACGCCTACGTGGCGACGAAGAATGGCCAGCCGCTGGCCGTTACCAGGTTGGAACGGCGGCTCCTCTTCTGTCTTGCCCAGCATTACCCGAACGTCGCCTCGATAGACAGGCTGCTGACCTTCGGGTGGGACTCGCGGGACGAACCGGACGCGGCTCTCTTGAAGACCCACATCTCACATATCCGTAAGAAACTCCGTGACGCTGGTGGCGACGAATTCGAGATCGTCTCGCACCAGGGCGTGGGCTACTCGATGCGCGGAGCGGTCCCCCGGCAGGCAGCCTCCTGACGGCACCGCGGACTGTCGATGCGGACTCGCGTCCCGCTAGCCACCGCCCTGTCACCGGCCCTCCACCCATCGTCCACGCGTGAGTGGCATGCTCGTCCCGGAAGCCCACGAGATGGGACCGGGAGACGACATGATCCGAATCACGGCCCAGGACCATCCCGGGACTGAACGGCTGGAGCCTGTGACCGGGATCGCCAGGGGAGAGCGCCTCCGGCTGGTTCGCGCGCTCCGGGTCGCGCTCGGTGGCCTCGATGGACGCCAGGTCGCCGTCCTCGGAGCCGCCTTCGAGGTAGCCCCGGACGAGTCGTCCGTCTCGCCGGGGTTGGAAGTTGCCTCGCTGCTCATGCGCGAAGGAGCGTCGGTCGCGATCTACGACCCGGTCGTCCCACCTTCGCGGATCCTCCAGCACGTGCCGGACGCCGTCGTCGCGGGCGCATTCCTCGATGCGGCGCGCAAAGCGGACGCCGTCGTCGTCGCAATCGACTGGATGGAGTTCCGGAAGATGGATCTGGCGGCGTTACGGCGGGTCGTTTCGCGGCCAGTCCTCGCCGACGCGGCGCACTGCATTGACGCTCGCCAGGCGGAGCGGGCGGGGTTCACGTGCGTCTCCGTCGGAGGGGCGAGTCAGGCGTTGAGCCGCGCTAACAGCCCCGGCCGGCCCACCGCATCGACAAGCTCGACCCGGACGCCGTGGGCGTTGCTCATGTAGGCGAACAGCCGGGGGTTGCCCTCCGCGTCTTTCCCGAGCATCTCTGTGTTCATCCCGGCCGCCTCCAGGCGCCGGACTTCCTTCGCGAGGTCCTCTACCCAGACGCCGAGGTGGTGCATTCGCGGCCCATCCTCGATGGCCCAGATGCCGCCCGGCGCTCCCTGCAGGAGCTCCAGGTAAGGTGGCCCCTGGCGGCCATAGGAAACCGTGACGGCGTGTTGCCCGAAGGCCCCCTTGTACTCGGCGCCGACGGAGACGGAGAACGGCGCTTCGAAGGCGATGCCGAGTTGCTGCGAGAGTTCAGCGATCGCGCGGTCAATATCAGCGACGACCACGCCCATGTGGTAGACGTTTTCGAAGGGCACGGGGGAAAGGGCGGCAAGGTTCATGGCAACTCCCGCGCGGCCGATGGCTGGCCGCCTGCGGCATCCTACGCGCCACGCTGGCCAGACGGCCAGTTTCTTCGGCCGCTCTCCCCTATACTGGCCCAACTTCGTATCAGGGGGCCTGCCCGTGACCTCTCCAGCCGTAACCCGGAAGGCGTTCGACTCCTCACCATCCCAGCGCGTCGCGAAAGTAGCGGCCGAAATAGCGGCCGGTGGCGACGAGGCGCAACAGCTCCGCTACGTCCCCCAATGGGCGATCGACAAGCTGCACGAACAGGGCCTCTTCAACTTCACCCTGCCCGAGAATTGTGGCGGCGAAGACGCGAGTGTTCGCGAGACGATCGAGGTCCTGGAGAAGATCTCCGCCATCGACGGTTCCGTCGGTTGGAACGTGATGATCGGATCCGAGATCAACGCCATGGTCGCCGGTGGTATTCCCGACGAACTGATCCAGGAGGTCTTCCTCGACAACCCGAAGGTCGTCTGCTGCGGCGGCGGCGGACCGGGAACGCAGCCATCCCGCGCCGTCAAGGTCGATGGTGGTTGGAAGGTATGGGCTCAATCGTCGTTCATGAGCGGCTGTCACAACTCCGCCTGGGCGATCCAGACGGCGCCGATCTTCGACGGCGACAAGCCCATGCTCAACGACCAGGGACAGCCAACCATCCGCTCATTCTTCATCCCCCGCGACCAGTGGGAGATCGTCGATACTTGGGACGTTGCCTCGCTTCGAGGTTCGGGCAGCCACGACGTGAAATCGGAGGGCGCCTTCATCTCGGATCGCTACGCCGATGTCCAGCTCATGCTCCCCGCGAAGCACTCAATGAATCCGGTGTTCCGCATGCCGGTGAACGTCCGCCTGAGCTTCAACAAGGCCGGCGTCGCGATCGGCGTCGCCCGCGGCGCGATCGACGCCGTCAGCGACCTCGCTCAGAACAAGACGCCCTGGCTTTCGGGCTCCCTGCTGAAAGACAGGCCGATGGCCCAGTACCGGATGGGCGAAGCCGAAGCGACCCTCCGCGCCGCCAAAGCATTCCTCCTCGAAGCGATGGACGGCGTGGCGGACTCGTTGAAGGACGGCCAGGCCGAGCCCTCGTGGGAGTCGCTGAAGATCGCTCGCCTGGCCTGCCTCCACGCCGCCCAGTCCTCGATGCACGTCGTCGACCTGATGCACAACACGGCCGGTACGAGTGCGATCCGGATGACCAGCCCGATGGAGCGCAAGCTCCGCGACGCGCACGGGGCGGCTTCTCACCGCTGGGTTGGCCCGCAGCTCTACGAAGAGCTCGGCAAGGTCTTCCTCGGGCACCAGCCGGGCCCAGGACTGATGTAGCGCCGGCCGCCGCGAAGCCGCGCCGCGTCAGCCTACGGCGGCGGTGTGGGCGTCGGCGTGGCCGTGGGCGGTACGGTGGCTGTCGGCGTTGGCGTTCGCGTGGGGGTCGCTGTCGGCGGCCCCGGCGTCGGAGTGCGCGTCGGCGTCGGGCTCAAGGTCGCCGTGGCCGTGGCCGTCGGTGAAGCCGACGGGCTGGCGGTAGGCGTCGCGCTCGGCGGCGGCGTCGGGGTGCGCGTGGCGGTTGGCGCTACGGTCGCTGGCGTCGGCACGACTGTCGGCGTTGGCCCAGGATCGCCGCCGCCACTGTTGCTGACGAGGATCGCGGCCGCCGCCACGCCACCGCCGACCAGGAGCGCGAGGACGATGGCGAGGCCCCAGAGCGCGCCTGTGTTCCGTCCCCGGCGGGGAGGCGGGGCCGTGAGCCGCGATGTCGGGTGGCGTCGGGGCGGAAGAGCGGGACCGGCGGTAGCGGCACGGGGAAGCGCTCCGGAGGCCGCCCCAATCACGGGCGCCGCCATATCCGTTCCGGGGCGGGGCGCCGCCGCTACCCGGCGAAGCGCGTTCGCGAACTCTCCGGCCGTGGGGTAGCGCTCTTCCGGGACGGGCGCCAGCCCGCGGGCGAGCACCCGCTCCAACTCCGGCGAAGCGTTGCCGGCGAAGGTGCGGAGGAGTGGCGCCGCGCTCGCCAGCCGCTGACCGGCGGTCGCGGCGGCGCTCACGCCGGCGAACGGCAGGCGGCCCGCGACCATCTCGTAGAGTGTCATCGCGAGGGCGTAAACATCCGAGCGCGCATCCGGCGGCCGGCCCTGGATGACCTCCGGGGCGAGGTAGGCGATCGTCCCGAGGATCGAGCGCGCCTCGCTCGTCGAGAGCGTGCGCGTCATCGTCTCGGCTATCCCGAAATCCACGGCCTTGGCGGCGCCCTGTTCGGTCACGAGGATGTTCTCGGGCTTGATGTCGCAATGGATGACGCCCTTTTCGTGCGCGTACCGCAGGGCCGAGGCGATCTGTTGGCCGTAGCGGAGGGCCTCCGCTTCCGGCATCCGCCCGCGCTCCTCCATTAGCTCGCGTACCGAGAGGCCGTGGACGTACTCCATCACAACGTAGGGGCGGCCCTCGACGCGTCCGGCGTCGTAGACGCTGACGATGCCGGGATGGCTGAGCCGGGCCACGACTCGCGCTTCTCGTTCCAGGGCGCTGACGAAGTCGTCCCCGTCGTCCGTGCTCCGGAGGACCTTCAGCGCCACCCAGCGGCCGAGGCGCAGATCTTCGGCCAGCCACACCTCGGCCATCCCGCCCGTTCCGAGCGGACGTTCGAGGCGGTATCGTTCAGCGATGACTTCGGAAGCGTTCAATCCAGAGTGAGTGTCAACGCCGTGGCCTTCGCGCTCAAGTCTGGGCAGCGCAACGCCGAGCTGTTGCTGCTCGCGGCCAGCGGCGCCTTCGTCCTTCTCGCCTGGCGTGCCTTCGAAACGGCGAGCTTCGCCCTCCCCGAAACGGAAGGCCGGATCGTCGTTCAGTTCTTCGCATCGGGGGTGCTTGGGCACCTTGGGCTGCGCCTCGCGGCCCCGCGAGCCTCCGCCGTGCCATACGCGACGGCGTTGCTCCTGGCATCCGTCGGCCTTGTCTTCACCACCCGTCTCGCCCCGGATGTCGCTCAGGATCAGGCGAACTGGGTGTC
>JANMTH010000810.1:0-4703 GCA_031390305.1 Thermoflexaceae bacterium | reverse complement strand
AGCAGGGCGAGGCGACGGCCGAGGGCGCGGGCCTGGGAAAGGTCTTCGGCGGTGACCGTTCCGTGGGCGGTGGCGCCGTAGTAGGAGCCGGAGACGCGCATGGTGTCGTCCCAGGGGAGGCCAGCCACGACCATGCCGTGGGCGAAGAGGAGGTGGATGAGCTGGAGGAGGGTGGCTTCTATGCCGCCGGAGCGCGAATAGCCGGCGGTGAAGGCGGCGCCAGCTTTTCCGGCGAGTTCGCCCGTCTGCCAGAGGTCGCCGCTGTAGTCGAACCAGTCTTTGAGCTTGCCTGTCATGCCGCTCCAGTTCGGTGAGCCGAGGATGATGCCATCGGCGGCGAGGAGTTCGGTGACGGCGGCGTCCTCCACGCGGCGGCGGAGGCATCCCGCGCCGGCGGCGATGACGCCCTCCTCGATGGCGAGAGCGAGCTGCTCGGTGAGGCCGCCGCGGCTGTCGTAGAGGACGAGGACGCTGGTCACGCGGTCGTCTCCTCGGCGCCGGGCCAGCCGGCGGCCTGGCTGTTGAGCACCGCGACGACGTCGTGGAACGAGTCGAAGGGGAAGATGCGTTCACGCGAGCCTTCAAGCCGCTCCCAGAGGGTGCTCCGGGCGAAGACGACGGGGGCGAGGGCGGCGGGCTCGATGTCCGACTCGCCGTCGCCGGCGTAGACGACGAAGTCGCCGGCATCGCGGAAGGCGCGGGCGTAGGAGAGCTTGAAGCCCTCTTCGACATCGATGCCGCGGGGGCTGAGGTAGCGGACGCGCCAGCGGTAGTCGTTGCGGGTGCGGCCGGCGTGGCGGGCGATTCGATCGAGGCCAAGGCTATCGAGCACGGGATCGACATAGAAGTCGAAGCCGAGGCTGACGACGGCGACGAGCCAGCCGTTCCAGTGGGCCCAGTCGAGGAGTTCGTGGAGGCCCTCGCGGGGGCGCGCGACGGTGAGGGCGAAGGCTTCGAGTTCCTCCTTCTGGATGTCCGGGTCGATGAGGTCGAGCCCGGCGGCGTTCGCTTGCTCGACGGAGAGCAGGCCGGCGGCGCGCGGCTTCTCGACCTGCTCTTCGAAGCGCGTGGCGTCGGTGAATCGATCGAGGAACTGGCGCCAGGTGTTATCGAGGACGACCGTGTCGTCGAAGTCGAGGCAGAGGATTCGGGCCATGGCGCAAGGATATCCGGTGTCGCGCGGCTACACTCGGACGGTGGATATCGAACGGGCGCGTTACCTGGTTTCGGCCGCGGGCCGCGAGGCGCTGGCGGGGCTGGACGCGGAGCTGGGGGCGGTGGAGGCGGTCGCGCTTTCGAGGGCGATGCGGAAGCGGTTCCCGCCGGCCGCGGCCTCGGCGCTGGCCGAACAGCTGACGCTTCGTCATCGCGCGCGGTCGCGATTCGAGGAGACGCGGGAGCTGCTCTTGACGGCCGAGGGGCTGGAGATGATGACGCGCGCTCCGGTAGCCCGGCGCCGGGCGGAGCGGCTGCGAATGGTAGGGTTGCTGGTGGTCGATCTGACCTGCGGGGTTGGCGGCGACCTGATGGCGCTGGGCGAGGCCGGAGTGGAGGCGGTCGGGATGGAACGGGACGGGGCGACGGCACTGCTGGCTGCGGCGAACGCCGGCGGGGGTGCCGTCGTTCGGGGCGACGCGGCGCGGCCGCCGTTTGAGCTTGCGGGGCGAGCCGTGGTGCTGGACCCGTCGCGGCGAACCGGGCGCGGGCGGACGTTCGACCCGGCGGCGTTCACTCCGCCCTGGGAGGTCTGCCTTCGGCTGTTGGACGAGGCCGCGGCGGGGGCGCTGAAGGCGCCACCGGGGATCGACCATCGCGCTATTCCGGCGGAAGCCGAGGTCGAGTTCGTGCAGCTGGGACGGGTGCTGCGCGAAGCGGCGGTGTACACGGGGCCGGGTGTGGCGGCCGGCCTGAAGCGGGCTGTCCTGTTGCCGAGCGGTGAGACCGTGGATTCGACCGAGCCGGAGACAGATGCGGGCGGCCGGGGTGGGTTCGGAGCGTGGATCGCGGATCCGGAGTCGTGCGTGACGCGGGCGGGGTTGGTGCGGCAGCTCGCGCACCGGTGTGGGGCGTGGCTTATCGACCCGCAGCTGGGCTACCTGGCGGCGGACGAGCCGGTGGCGACGCCGCTCGCGGCCTGGTTCGAGGTCCTGGAGGTGATGGCGTTTTCGGTGGCGCGGCTGAAGGAGACGCTGCGGCGGCGGGGCTGGCGGCCGGGCGAAGTGCGGCGGCGGGCGTTTCCGGTGGAGCCGGATGAGCTGTTGCGGTTGTTGGGGCCGATGAACGGCGAGCCGGTGGCGCTGTTTTGCACCACGGTCGGGGGTGCGCGGAAGGTGGTGATCGGCCGGCGATGGAAGGAGACATAATAGCAATGCGAACAACTGTTCAAGGGCGTAGACAATAATCGTGCGTACGGGTATTGTTTTCTGCGTACACAATTCCGTGCGCGGGACGCCGGAACGTCCCCGCCGCAGGAGTACGGCAGTTGGCCCTTATCACGCCATTCGATAACTACCTGGACCTGGTGGAGGCGGCGCGGGAGCTGGCGATCCATCCGCAAAGCCTTCGCCGCTTGATCAAGCAGAAGAAGATCCCGGCGACGTTGTTCGCGGGGAAGTACCTGATCGAGCGGGACAAGCTGGAGATGTTCAAGAGCAACTACGACCCGCGGCCGGGGCGAAAGCCGATCCGCCGGCTGCTCTGACGCCGAGGTGACGAGCGTCGTCCCGATCACCCTGGATTTCGTTTCGTACCCGGCCGGGCATCCGCTTGCCGGTGGCCGGGGCGTGGTCAACGTCTTCCTGATTGTGCACCCGGATGGGCCGATCCTCGTGGATACGGGTGTTGGTGGCGGCAGCCGCTTCATCGACCGGGCGTACGCGCCGGTGCGTGGCGACCTCGAAGCTGTGCTGGCGGGCCACGGCGTCCGGGTGGCGGCGATCCGGACGGTGGTTCACACCCACCTGCACTTCGACCACATTGGGCGCAACCGGGAGTTCCCGGAGGCCACGATCTACGCCCAGCGAACGGAGATCGAAGCGGCGGCCGAGGCGGGCTACACGGTCGACGCATGGTTGGGTCTGGACTCGCTGACGTACCGCGCCCTCGATGGCGAGGCGGAGATTGCGCGCGGGGTTACCGTAATCCCGACGCCCGGACACACTGCCGGGCACCAGTCGGTGCTGGTCGAGACGGGCGAGGGGCTTGTGGCGATCGCTGGCCAGGCGGCGGGTTCGGCCGCGGAGTTCGCCGAGGTGTTGCGGACCGGGCGCCCGCCCGCGACCGATCCGCCGGAGCACGCGGAGGCGTACGTCGCTTCGATCGCGCGGCTCGCTGGGTGGCGGCCCGGGCGAGTGTATTTCAGCCATCATGAGGGGTCCTGGGCGCCGGCGTGATAGCGGCTCGCCGAAGGGGTGAGTGGCTCGCCTGGTGGGATCGAGCTGTCGGGCGTGACCGCTCCCGGGTGGTCGCGGTACTGCCTGGGGAGGGCGGGCGGTGTCCGCGGGGTTCGGGGTAGGCGGCCCCGGTGGGCCGCGGCTACTGTGCGGTTACAGCAGTCGGACGACCGTTGGCGCTGGCTCCAGTAGCGAGGGGTCGTCGTTATCGACCTTGTTCACGCGCTGGGAGACGGGGGTGGCGACGAGCACGCTCTCTGGCGCGGGGACGAGGAGGCGCTTGAGGTCGGGGGTCGGTGTGGTGCTGAACATCCAGCTGTCGGCGTCCCGGTCTTCGAGGATGACGGGCATGCGGTCGTGGAGCTGGCCGACGACGGCGTTGGCGGCGGTGGTGACGATGGTGAAGGTGCGCTGCCATGCGCCGGGCTGTGGCTGCCACGATTCGTAGAGCCCGGCGAAAAGGAGGGGGCGGCCATCCGGGCGGTGGAACCAGAAGGGGCGGCGGTCCGCCTTCGTCCCCTGCCATTCGTAGAAGCCGTCGGCGGGGACGACGCAACGGCGGCGTTGGAAGGCGTCGCGGAAGGCGGGACGGGTGGCGAGGGTCTCGGCGCGGGCGTTGATCTGCTTCGCGGCTTCCTTCGCGTCTTTCGCCCAGGAGTTGACGAGGCCCCACTTCGCGGGGAGCAGTTCGCGGGTCTCGTGCTTGATGCGGAGGATGAGGTGCTCCTGGCTCGGGGCGATGTTCCAGTGGGGGACGTAGGCGGCCAACGATTCGACGGGCACGCCGAGCTGCTCGGCGAGGAGGTCGGCGTCGGGGTAAGTGAGGGTGAAGCGGCCGCACATGTCAGGGGAGGTCCGAGGTTCGAGGCCCGAGGTCCGAGGCGTGGGTTCTCGGCCGTGCGGGCTTCATCGCCCCACAGCGCGTTGGATTTGGGCGGCGTGTTCGTGGGCGTGGCGGACGTAGATTTCGAGCCAGATCTCGGGGGTGTAGCGGCCGAGTTCGTTGTGGGTGCCTTCGCGCCGCCAGTCGTCGTCCGTCATGCGGCGAAGGATTTCGGTGGTGCTGGCGCGGGCGGCGCGGAGGGCGTCGAGGGAGAGGGCGATGGGACGGTCGTAGTAGACTCGCTTGCTCCAGAGTTCTTCGTCGTAGCCGGTGATGGCGGGGCGCTCTTCGGCGATGAGGCGGCGGACGCGGAGGGCGGAGGTCATCTCGCTATCGGCGAGGTGGTGGACGACCATCCGGGCGGTCCACGAGCCGTCGGGCGGGAGGCGGTCGAGGTCGGCGTCGGTTGCGCCTTGAAGGGCGGCGGC
>JANMTH010000809.1:0-2966 GCA_031390305.1 Thermoflexaceae bacterium | reverse complement strand
GGCGGGGCCCTCATCGGTGGCATCGGCGGGCGAGTCGCGATGTTCATCCTCCGCCTCACCTCCAGCGACGCTGTTCGCGGCGTCGAGAGCGACGACGGCTTCATCATCGGCCGCTTCAGCTTCTTCGACACGCTTCAACTGATCGCCGTGACCACCGTCATGGGCGCCATCGTTGGCATGATCGTTGTAGCCGGCCGGCCGTTCCTTCCGAAACGTGGCATGCCAGCGATGGCGCCCATGACGGCGGTTGCGGCAATCAGGTTAAGGGTGTCGATGACGTTGAAGCGGCCGATGATGAAGCCGTCGTCGCTCTCGACGCCGCGAACAGCGTCGCTGGAGGTAAGGCGGAGGATGAACATCGCGAGCCGTCCGCCGATGCCACCGATGAGGGCCCCGCCCAGGCCGCCGGCCGCCGCCCCGAGCGTAACCCAGTAGGCGACCAGCTTGAGGTTCGCGCGGAGGCTGAAGTCGTGGGGGAGTGGAGCGCTTGTACCGTCTCCTTCGGCCAGCGCAGGGGAGGCTCCTGTTGCGTTGCTGTCTGGCGGGTTCTGCGTCATCGGCCGGATACTAACGGTTTTGGGGACGCTGCGCTGGAGCGGGGGCCGACCCTCGCCCCCAGACCTGCTACCGCCACCAGACCCTAAGCTCCGCCTCTCGCGTGCGGGATGGTACTGGACACGACGACGCCATCGTGACGCCTCGACCCGTGCGCCTACCACCTCACCGCAAGGCACGCAGCTGGCGTATGTGGTCCGAGTCGTGGAGCGTTAGGAACAGATACCACGCGCGGCAATCCAGTTGGCCGAGAACGGCATGCCCCACCGTCAGATCGAGGTTGGGCCGGTCCGGAAGCTGCTCCGGAAGGGCCGCCAGGCTAACGGACTCGACGATCAGCTGTCGGCGCAACTCGGCGAAGGTAGACCCGCCCACGTCAGCGAGGAGTCCTCGCGCGTCCTTGACCGCTGGCCGGCCTCGTGAGGTCGCCTCGATCATCGCCCGGACGTTGCGGGTGTAGCCAAGCGCATGCCGGACGACCTCGGCGATGGACCACGCTGATTCGCCCTCGGCGCCGCCGTCAGGGCGCCTCGCCGCCGTTTCCTCGCTGACGCCCTCGATCGCCCGGAGCAGTTCCGTGCGCGTTCCCATCACGCTCGGCCACAGGTCATACCAGTCCCGGTCTTTTGACTCGCCGATGAGCTTCGCGCGAGCCTCGTCGTACACATTCGCCATCTTGCGCGCGGTCTCCTCCAGCTCCAGGCTAGATGGTCTTCGGATAGTACTGGCCGAGTTCGAGCTTGTGCACATCAGTCGCGAAGTCGGACTCAAAGGGCCAATCGGCTTCCTCCCCAGGAAGGGGTCCCTGGACGAATCGGCCGCGTTCACCGCCAACGCGCTCATTCCCGACGAGCGACCAGGCCTGACGCTTATAGGTCCAGTTGCCGGGCTGGAGCCGGTTTGCGGCGTTGAAGTGCCGGATAGCACCGTCACGCTGGCCGTCGTGCCAGAGGTGGTTGCCCAACTCGAAGTGCGCGGCTGCCTCGGACACCGCTTTCGACCGCGGTTGGGATGCTGCGACGACCTCGTCCGGCGCGAGCCGATACGGGCTGTCCGGGCCGTTGGTGACCCAGTCACGAATCGCATCCGCGTAGGCCGCGCGGTCCTGGCCGCTTCCGAGCAGCTCCATAAGCCGCCGCCGCCGCTGGGCTTCCGGATCGTCATCGTCCGCGCGTTCGCCGGATGACGTCCCGCTGCGCTGCAGCGCGGCTGGGCGGAGTATCGCGGGGTCCGCGGGCCAACCCGGCTCGGGTGGGCGCACGATGATGCCGTCCTCGTCGATCCAGACGACGTTGGGGATATTGACGACACCGAAGAGGCTATCGAGGAGATGGGTCGGGTCCAGCAGCGAGGGATGCTCGGCTGCGGCCGCCTCGATGTAGGCCCGTGAGGCATCGGGGCCGCTCAACTCGAGAGACGCCGTCACCACTTCGAGGCCGCGGGGATGAAGCTCGCTGCGCAGTGCCTGCCACCCGGGCAGGTCGAAGGCGCACCCTCAGTAGGGAGCCCAGGCAACGAGGACGACCTTCTGCCCCCGCAGCGACGAAAGCCGGAACTCGTTGCCAGCGAGATCAGACAACACGAGTTCGGGCGCCTGGGCGGTTGCGAGGGCTCGGCCGCTGAAGGATTCGGGCCCGAGGGCCCACATGCCGGCATTCGGGTCGTGAACGACGGCCATGCCGAGGCGCTCCGCCGTTGAGCCGACGTTGAACGCGCCCGGACCGAGAGGCACGCAGATGTCGGCTTTGCACGCACCCTCGGGCTTGATCTCCCAGCCCGTAGCGGCCGTGAACTCCGCGGCTTCGATGTCGAGGTGATGAGTAATCATGAGCGGAAGTCTCCTCGCGGCTGAACCTCCGATCAGGTCGAAGGCTCCACGAAGCTTAACTCGGCGGCCGTGACGGCGCATAACGGTGGGGACTTCCGGTATCGGGATGTCTTCCTACCCGCTCGACACCGGGCAGCGTTGAAACCGCCGCGTCCTTCGTGCCTTCGTGGTTCCCCGCTCGCCGGTCGAACGGTGGGGCGGGCGGCGGTACGATGGGCGGCACTTCACGCCCGGAGGCGCACGATGGCATTCGACCCCCGCCACAAGAGCCACATCCTCGTCGATGGACCGGAACGGGCGGCCGCCCGTTCGTACTTCTACTCCATCGGCCTTACGAACGAGGACCTGCGGAAGCCGCTGGTGATGGTCGCCCACGAATGGATCGGCACCATGCCCTGCAACTACAACCAGCGCGAACTGGCACAGGACGTGATGGCCGGCGTCCGCGCCGCGGGTGGCACGCCGATGGAGGTCAATACGATCTCGATCAGCGACGGCATCTCGATGGGCACGGAGGGGATGAAGGCGAGCCTTATCAGCCGCGAGCTGATCGCCGACTCGATCGAGCTCTGTGGCGTTGGCT